>NZ_BAAILO010000653.1:0-67188 GCF_054589115.1 Cupriavidus sp. 8B
CATGCTAACCCGCGTTTGATTCCTCGCGGCGGGCCAGCCCTCTTTGCCCCAGGGGAGTCATATTGACTAAGCCACCCCTCTCCCCGGCCCTCTCCCTCTGAGGGGAGAGGGAGAGACAGCCGTCGTCATGGCGCGCGGCTTTGGCCTGTTCGGCGGCTTTGCCTAATGCTTCAGGTTTGTCGGCAGGCTGAAAGCCGCCCGAAGGCGGCTTTCTTCGTTGTCACAACATCAAGCCGTCCCGTCGATCCGCACCGACAAGCCCGTGGCCGTGTAGATGGGCGTGGTCTTGTACCCCGGCACCGAGATGGTGGTGAACTGGCCCTTCAGGCTGGTGCTGGAAAGCAGGCTGATGGTGTCCCCCATCGCGGGCCGGAAGCCGCTGCGGAAGTTCACCGTCAGCGTGCCGCCCGCCACCGTGGCGATGCCGCTGACCGCGAGACGGCCGGCGCCGCCGCTGCCCAGGTCCAGTTGCAGCGTGGTATTGGCCAGCTGCGTGTAGGCGCCGGCGATCACCAACTGCGCGTCGGCGCTGGAAGCCAGCGTGCCGCCGCCGAGATAGAGGTCGCCCTTGCCGAATGCGGAGGCCGAGAGGGCCTGCAGCGTGCCGGCGGCGACCTGCGTGCCGCCGGTGTAGCTGTTCTGGCCGCCCAGGCGCAGCGTGCCGCTGCCCTGCTTGTTCAGCTTGCCGGCGCCGCCGATGTCGTTGCGCCAGGTGTCGAGCGCATTGAAGCCGCCCTGGGAGGCATCCATGTTGACCACCACGTCGCCGTTGAAGGCGCCGTAGCCGTCCGCCGCGGCGAACAGGTTGAGGCGGCCCCAGCCTTCGGCGTCGTCCATCACCGGATAGCCCGACGGCATCGCCGTGGTCTTCAGCACCACGCGGCGCTGGTTGGCATCCAGGTAAGGCAGGCGCGTTTCCAGCAGCACCTCGGCGCCCTTGGGCACCACCGCCGGCTTGGTGGTGTCGGCGATCTGCGCGAAGCCGAAGGTCATGCGCCGGTTGTAGTTGGCCTTGTTGGTGGCGTAGTCCGCGAAGCGGTCGGTGGCCGTGGTGCCGGAGTGCGCGAAGTCGTTGAAGGCCAGCTTGGTGTCGGTCTTGGCCGCGGCCATCAGCGTGCCGTGGGCCTGGTCATAAGCGGCGGCCTTGCGCGCGGCGTTGGCGCCGGTGGCGATGCTGGCGGCAGCGGTGGCCTGGCCCAGCATGCGGCCGCTGACCACGTCCAGCGGCGAGTGCATGCCGGCGACGATGCGGTTCTCGCCCAGTTCCAGGCCGCGCGTGACCATTTCCTGGAAGCGCTCGGGCACGGCATAGGCCATGGCGATGGCGTCGCGCACGGCTTCGGCGGTGTGGCCGCTGGTGAAGCCGCCATCGGTGGCGGGCGTGCCGCTCTTGGCCGGCTCCAGCGCGGGGACCACCTTGACGCTGCTGCTCCAGCGCCACGGGCGCGCGTACTTGTAGAAGCGCTTGGCCGGCTCGGTGGAGCCGTTCTCGCCGATGTTGCTGACAAAATCCACCACGGTGCCGAAGCTGGCGTTGGTGCTGCCGCCCACGCCGACGTTGTTGCCGCCGTCGTTGTACAGCACGGTGGTGGCGTCGCTGGCGATGCTGGTGATGGTGGTGGTTTGTTGCGCAGCGGCTTGCCAGGTGGCCGTCAGGGGGCCCAGGCCGTCGCTGACGCTGTAGCCCTTGTTGCGGCGGTCGTCCAGGTAGGCGGCCAGTTCCTGCGCGGCGGTGCGCTGCGCGGTCACGTTGGCCACGTACTGGATGTTGGCGCCGAGCACGCTGGCGTTGAGGATGGTGCCGTCGGTACTGTCGCGGGGGATGCCGGTCCAACTGGACGCGACCACGGCGGGGAAGCTGCCGTTGGCGGCCGCGGTGACGCCGGCATCGACGATCAGCGTGGTGGGCTTCCACAGGTCCAGGAAGCCGCTCAGCACGCGCACGCCGGCGTTGGTTTCCTTGGTGGCGTAGCGCGCGTCGCCGCGCTGGTTGG
The DNA here is from genome assembly GCF_054589115.1 of Cupriavidus sp. 8B. Classification (NCBI taxonomy): domain Bacteria; kingdom Pseudomonadati; phylum Pseudomonadota; class Betaproteobacteria; order Burkholderiales; family Burkholderiaceae; genus Cupriavidus; species Cupriavidus sp. 8B. The sequence goes on from NZ_BAAILO010000653.1 coordinate 1,995, forward strand.
TGTAGGCGTAGTCCACGAAGGGCAGCACGGCGGCCTGGTCGGCTACCGGTGCGGAGTCGGCGAAGCCCAGGTCCTTGGGCGCGGCGGGGATCGACAGCGGCTGCGCGAGCGCGGAGGTGGTGGCATCGTCGCCACCGCCGCAGGCGGTCAGCAACATGGCGCCGATCAGCGCGGCGGTCAGGGCACGGAGGGAGCTTGGAGGAAACATGAGGCGCTGGCGCTAGGGCCGGTGGCATTGGGATCGGCGGAATGCTACGCAGCCATTGTGTACTCCTTATGACTATTAATGCACTTCTGCGGTGCGCTTCGGAGCGGGAGCCACTTCGTCTCAGCCGACGGTCGATCGCCGCCCGTATGACGCTCGAAAAGGGACAACTGCTCGGTGGGCATCGCGATGGGAACGCGAGTGCAGGTCCCTCCCAACTTACCCGGTGGGCCACGATGTCAAGGCACCGTATGCCATTCGCATAGGTTGCAGCGCACGAGACCCTTGTCGCGCGGGTGCTATCCTTCCCGCCGACACGCATCAAGACAGAAGGCATGCGAAAAAGCTGGCAACGATGGCGTCTTCCTGTTCGACCGCGGAAGAGGGTGTCGGCTGATATGACGCGGGCCCATTGACTCCGTGGCCTGGCAATCGAGAGGGAAGTCAGCACGTCAACTGTTTTGGCCCGTCGACCAAGCCGTTTATCCGAGACCACGCGGGCATGGTGCGCATTGCCAATGCCCGCCAACAATGAGCCATGGCCCAAATGCCGCCGTACCTCGATTACCCCGCCCTGATGGCGCTTGCCGCTCACTCAGAGAGCGTCGCGCAGGCGTGCTCGTGCTGCAAGACGCTTTCGTCCGCTTGGGAAAGCCAGCCCGTCTCCTATCCGGAGGAACAACTCCGCGAAGCCGGCACGCTGCGGGCAGCTGACGATGAATCAGACGACGAACCGACGTTTGGCGAATACCATCCGGACCGCACGCAGTTCTGGTCTCCGGCTGCGCCGATCGCCCCGCGGTATTTTCCATATAACCGGTGCGACGTCTGGGAATGTACCGTTTGCGGCCGCCACTTCTTGCGCTACGTCGAGGGCGGCGGCTATTTCGTTGACCGACGGATTCGCCAGCTTAGGGCTTCGCTGGTGGTCGATGCCGCGCTCTGAAGCGCCCAACGAAATCGGCAGTCCCGCCACCAATAGCGGAAACGGCACGGCACGCGCCTTCTTCGTCTGCTTCTTTTTGCCCCGGCGCTTGCGCGGGGCGGCAAGCTGCATCCGTCACATCGATACCGAGGATGCCTTGCAATCCTCTTGGTGACGCGCGCCAGGCTTAAAAGCACACTGTTGGCCGCAGGGTTCCAGTTCGTCACATGTCTGCCTATTCTTAGTGGTGAGAGTGCATCGTCGTGTCCAACGCAAAGCGGACCAGGCTTGCTACTCATTACCCCATGACAGACCATTCCCCCTCAGCGCCGGACCGGGCAACGCGCCGCCGGCTTGCCATCCGCCTCTCGGCTGCCGCCGCGGTGCTTGCATTCATCGTCTGCGCAGCTTGGTATGCGACCCGGGCCGAGCCGGTGGCGGTGCAGACAGCCAGGGTCGACACGGGGCGGGTCGAGGCCACTGTCGCCAATACCCGGGCCGGTTCGGTGTCCGCCTGCCGGCGGGCAAAGCTGGCGCCGCCGGCGGCAGGGCGCATCGAGGTGCTGAAAATCCGCAAGGGCGATCGCGTGAAGACTGGCCAGGTCCTGCTGGAACTCTGGAACGAGGACCTGCTCGCGCGCGATCGCCTTGCCCAGGAGCAGTTGCTGACGGCCACGGCGCATGTGCGCGAAGTGTGCGAACTGGCCAAGGTGGCGGCCAGCGACGCCAGGCGCTCGCGCGGGCTGGTGGCCAGGGGCTTTATATCCTCCCAGGCCTTGGAGCGGGCCGATGCCGACGCCAGTTCCAGGAGCGCGGCGTGCGAATCCTCCAAGGCCCAGGTGAAAGAGGCTGGTGCGCGGATCGCGGGGTCCCGCGCCGATATCGCGCGCACGGTCCTCAAGGCGCCTTTCGACGGCGTGGTCGCCGAAGTGAATGGCGAAATAGGCGAGTACCTGACGCCGTCGCCGCCCGGCATCCCGACACTGCCGGCGGTGGACCTGATCGACGACTCCTGCCTCTACGTGTCGGCCCCGATCGACGAGATCGACGCGGCGCGCCTGCGGGTGGGCATGCCGGCACGCGTCACCCTGGACGCCTATCGGGGCAAGCACTTTGTGGGCAAGGTGCGGCGCGTCGCGCCCTATGTGCTGGCCCAGGAGAAGCAGGCCCGCACCGTCGAGGTCGAGGTGCAACTCGACAACCCGGACCCGGCGCACTACCTGCTGGTCGGCTACAGCGCGGACGTGGAGATCGTGACCGACGCGCACGACCCGGTCTTGCGCGTTCCCACCACGGCCCTGAGATCCGGCAATGCGGTACTGGTGCTGACCGCCGGGGGCAAGCTGGAAGCGCGCAAGCTCGATACCGGGCTATCCAACTGGGAGTTCACCGAGGTAAAAGCGGGCCTGGAGCGCGGCGCGCGGGTGGTCACCTCGCTGGACCGCAGCGGTGTCCGCGCTGGCGCCGCCGCTGTCGAAGAACAGCCGGCCCCCGCGGGAGGCACGGCGAAATGATCCGGCTCCAGGGCATCAAGCGCGCTTTTGCGCTCGGCGGCGAGACGGTGCATGCGCTGCGCGGCATCGACCTCGCGGTGGCGCAGGGGGAATATCTCTCGATCATGGGCCCATCGGGCTCGGGCAAGTCCACGCTGCTCAATATCCTGGGCCTGCTCGATCGTGCCGATGCCGGCACCTATGCGCTTGACGGCCGCGACGTGACCGCCTTGCCGGACGACGAACTGGCCCGGCTGCGACGCCAGAAGATGGGTTTCGTGTTCCAGTTCTTCCACCTGGTGCCGCGGCTGTCCGCCGCGGGCAACATCGAGCTGCCGATGGTGCTGGCGGGCATGGATCCGGCCGAGCGCCACCGCCGCCTGGCTGCGCTGCTTGGCGAATACGGCCTGCAGGACCGCGCCGGGCACCGGCCGGACCAGCTCTCGGGCGGTCAGTGCCAGCGGGTTGCCATTGCCCGCGCCATGGCCATGCATCCGCCGGTGATCCTCGCCGACGAGCCAACGGGCAACCTGGACCGGCAGACGGGCCAGGATGTCCTTGCGGTGCTGGAACGCTTGCACGCGCAGGGGGGAACGCTGATCCTGATCACGCATGACCCGGAGCTCGGTGCCCGCGCGGCACGCCAGCTGCGCATGGTGGATGGCGCCATCGTCAGCGACCAGCCCCAATGCCCGCCCCGAACCCAGCCCCGAACCCAGCCCCGATAGGTCCGCCAACATGCGCATCGCCGACGTGTTCGATTTCACCTGGCAGGTACTGCGCGGCAACCGCGCACGCAGCCTGTTGATGCTGCTGGCGATGAGCATCGGCGTGGCCGCCGTGGTGACGGTGAGCGCGCTCGGCGAGGGGGCCAGGCTGTATGTGGTCAACCAGTTCGGCGCGCTGGGCACCAACCTGGTCATCGTCTTGCCCGGACGCAGCGAAACGGCGGGCGCGGCACCCGGGATCGTGCTGGGCGCGACCACGCGCGACGTGACGCTGGACGATGCGCTTGCGCTCAAGCGCAGTCCTGCCGTGCTGCGCATCGCGCCGCTGATCGTCGGCGACGGTGACTTGCGCGTGGGCGCGCGCCGGCGCGAAGCGCCGGTGCTGGGTTCCACCGCGGAGTTGCTGGCGGTGCGGCATATGGCCCTGGCCCAGGGCAGCTTCCTGCCAGAAGGCGACCCCCACCATAGCCAGCCCGTCTGCGTGATCGGCACCAGGGTGGCGGCGGAGCTGTTCGGCGCGCGCCCGGCCCTGGGTGAATGGCTGCGCATCGGCGACCGGCGTTTCCGCGTGATCGGGCTGCTGGCCGGGCAGGGCGAGTCGCTGGGCTTCAATACCGATGAGATGGTGATCGTGCCGCTCTCCGCGGCCCAGGCCCTGTTCGATACCGATGCGCTGTTCCGCGTGCTGATCGAAGCCAGGAGCCGCGAGCAGATCCCGCACGCCAAGGCCGACGCCGAGGAGATCATCCGGCAGCGCCACGAAGGCAAGCGCGATATCACCGTCATCACCCAGGACGCGGTGCTCGCCACCTTCGACCGCATCCTGCGGGCGCTCACCCTGGCCGTGGGCGGCATCGCCGCCATCAGCCTGGCCGTGGCCGGCATTCTCATCATGAACGTGATGTTGATTGCCGTGACCCAGCGGCGGCAAGAGATCGGGCTGCTCAAGGCACTCGGCGCGACCGCCGGCCATATCCGGCTGCTCTTCCTCACCGAGGCGGCACTGCTGGCGCTCGGCGGTGCGGCGACGGGCCTGGCGGTGGGGCAGGCTGGCTGCAGCCTGGCTACCCGGCTCTATCCGGCGATCCCGTTCACCGCGCCCTGGTGGGCCTTGCTGGCGGCACCAGCCACTGCGGTGGTAACGGCGGTGGTGTTCACGGTGGCGCCGGCACGGCGCGCGGCCAGCCTCGACCCCGTGCAGGCGTTGTCGCGGAGATGACCATGCGCTACGCCGACTTCATCCGCTTTACGCTCGCCTCACTGGCCGCCCACCGGCTGCGTACCTTCCTCACCGCGCTGGGCATTGCCGTCGGCATTGCCGCGGTCATCCTGCTGACCTCGATCGGCGAAGGGCTGCATCGTTTCGTGATCCAGGAGTTCACCCAGTTCGGCACCAACCTGATCGGCGTGACACCGGGGCGTACCCAGACCCACGGCGCCTCGCTCGGGTCGATCAACACGGTGCGCCCGCTGACCATCGACGATGCCATCGCCCTGGGCCATGCCCCCCACGTGCGCGTGACCAATCCCCTGGTGCAAGGCAATGCCGAGATCGATTACCTCGGCAAGAGCCGCCGCGTCACCTTGTATGGCGTCGGGCACCGCTTCACCGAGGCGCTGAGCATGCGCGTGGCCATCGGCCAGTTCCTGCCCGACGACGATCCGCGCGCCGCGCGGACCCTGGCCGTACTCGGCGCAACCGTGGCACGCGAACTCTTCGGCAGCGACAACCCTTTGGGCGCACGCATCCGTGTCGGCGGGGAACGCTACCGCGTGATTGGCGTGATGCAAGCCAAAGGCCAGATGCTGGGCTTCGACCTGGACGATACCGTCTACATACCGGCCGGCCGGGCGCTGGACCTGTTCAACCGGGAGAGCCTGGTGGAGATCGAGGTCACCTACGACCCGACTGCGCCGCTCACCGAGGTGGAAGCAGGCATCAAGCACGTATTGAGCGCGCGCCATGGCTTTGAGGACTTCACCGTCACGCCGCAGCAAAAGATGCTCGAAGTGTTCGGCGCAGTGCTCGATGCCATCACCTTCGCGGTAGCGGCGATCGGTGCCATTTCGCTGGTGGTCGGCGGCGTGGGGATTCTCACCATGATGACCATCGCGGTGGCCGAACGCACTTCGGAGATCGGCCTGCTGCGCGCCGTCGGCGCAACCCGGCGCCGCGTCATGCTGCTCTTTCTCGGCGAGGCGGCGGTGCTCGCGGCCGTCGGCGGCATGGCGGGTTTGCTGCTGGGGTGGAGCCTCTCCCTGTTGATCGAAGCCGCGTTGCCGGCTCTGCCGGTCCACACCCCATGGTCGTATGCCGTGCTCGCCGAACTGGTGGCGGTGGTGGTCGGCCTGGCTGCCGGCGTCCTCCCGGCGCGCAAGGCCGCGCAGCTGGATCCGCAGGAGGCGCTACGTTCCGAGTAGGGCACGGCCACGCTCGCCATGCCCTCGATCAGCCCCGTGCGGCGGGATGCATAGCCGCACTCACAGAGATGCCAGACCTCGCTGCGAACTGGTCATGGAATCTCATGAGGCTTGCAGCGCGCGCCAGGGCCTTTGATAAGTCGGCTTTATCGAACGCGCCCAATCAGGCCTGGATGCGAGAGGCATGGATGCGCGGGCGCCTGGCTCGCCACGGCAGTGCCTCCTCGAGCGCCGCCGCTACCTGGAGCAGCGTCGCTTCGTCGCACATCGGCGCGGCGAATTGCACGCCTAGCGGCAGTTCGCCGGACATGCCAAGCGGCAGCGAGATCGCCGGCGTGCCGGTGACGTTGAACAGCGGCGTGAAGGGGCAGTAGTCGAATACCTTGTCGCACCAGCCGCGCGCGTCCAGCGAGGTGTCGTCCTGGTCGAGCAGGCCGAGCGGGGCGGTAGGCACGCGCGTGACCGGCGTCACCAACAGGTCGTAGCGGGTAAAGAACTCGCCGACCGCGCGCGAGACCGTGTTCATGGCGGCTAGCGCCAGTTCAAGGTCGAGCGCCTTCAACGTCAGCCCGTGCTCGATGCAGGCGCGCGTGCAGGCTTCCACGCCGCTGCCGTCATAAGGCCGCCCGATCCATTGGCCGGCACCCAGCGCGCTGGCCGCAAGAAACGAAGTCCAGGCAGTCATATTGGCGCGCGCGAACGACTCGGCGCAGTACTCGGGGCTGGCGTCTTCAACCTGGTGCCCAAGCGCTTCCAGCGCTTGCGCCACGGTCTGCACCGCGGCAATGCAGTCCGCATGCGTTTCGCCGGTGCCGGGGAAGCGGGTCGAGACGGCCACGCGCAGGCGGCGCGGCGGGGTGTTGATGACGCTGGCATAGCGCTGGGCGGGGCGTTCGATATGGAACACCGCTCCGGTGTCCGCGCCTTCCACCGCATCGAGAATGGCCGCGCAATCGCGCACGCTGCGCGTCAAGACGAACTCGGCGCCCAGGCCGAGCAGCGGCATGCCGTGGTCCGGCCCGGCCGGCGTGCGCCCGCGCGAAGGCTTGAGGCCGACCAGCCCGCACGCGGCGGCCGGGATACGGATGGAGCCGCCGCCGTCGTTGGCATGCGCCACCGGCACGAAGCCGGCCGCCACAGCGGCCGCGGCGCCGCCACTGGAGCCGCCGGGGCTGTGGTCCGGATGCCAAGGGTTGCGGGTCGGGCCATGCAGCCGGCATTCGGTGCTGGCATTGAATCCGAACTCCGGCGTGGTGGTGCGGCCAAAGGTGGCAAAGCCGGCCCGACGGAACCGCGCCATCAGTTCCGTATCGGCCGCCGGCACGACCCGGCCAGCCGTCATTCGCGAACCATGATCGCAATGCACGCCGCGCGCATGGAGCACCAGGTCCTTGAGCAGGAAGGGCACGCCGGCAAACGGGCCGTCGGGCGAGTATTCGAGCGCCACGGGAAAGGCTTCGATCAGCGCGTTCAGTTGGGGGTTGATGCTGGCCGCGGCGGCACGCGCGGCCGCCAGCACCTCGGCGGGGGATACGCGCCGCGCGCGGATTTCCTGCGCGAGACCGGTGGCATCGTAGCCTGCATATTCAGTGATATTCATTGTGTGCTGTCCCCTGTCCGGGCGGAGTCACGATCGGCTCCGCGCCGCCAGTCGTGGCTGGCGGTACAGGCATTTGAACAGCGCAGCGGAACGGAGGAAACCGTTCAATTGCAGGACCCCGGGTCCCGGCTCCAGCCGGTTGGCAGCTAGGGGCGAAGCCGCCCGGCCAGTGCGCCTTTGTCGCCGATGCCCAGCTTGGCGTAGGCCTGCCGGAGATGGTGGCGCACCGTGGTCGGGGCGATGCCGAGCTGCCGGGCCACTACCTTGTGGGTCTGCCCGGCCGCGAACAGTCGAGCAACGGCCAGTTCGCGCGGCGTGAGCACGCTGACTGCTCCGCGCGTGCCCGCGCGTAGCAGTACCAGATCCCCCACCCTTTCTCCCGACAGCCACACGCATGCACCGGTGAAGCCCGCGCCATGCGCGTGCAGCAGGGCATGGCGCGCTTCGCCCGGCAGCGTGATCCCATTCCATTCCCGCCATTCCAGCGCCATCAGTTCACAGAACGATTCGTCGGCGTACTGCAGGAAGCCGCTGGCGTCGAACAGCGCGATCGCCGTGCCTTCGGTGGCGTTGCCCTGGCTGCGCATCTCGCGCATCCGACACAGCCGGTTCTGCTCCAGCGCCGCAGCCAGGTGAGCGATCACGCATTCCAGCACCCAAAGGTCGCGCTCGGCGTAGGCCTGCCGCCGCGGTTTGCGATACAGCGACAGGTGGGTGGTGCGATGCGCCGGCGCGGCAAAGTGCGCACCGCACAGGACATGGGCGATGCCATGCCGCCGGCACAGCGCGCGCAGCGGCAGGGCCAGCGGCTCGCGCGGCACCGATAGCGCGACCGTCCTGCCCGGCCCGCCGGCTACCAGGCCCACCAGCGGATCCTGTCCCTTCACCTGCTCCCAGTCGGCGAGAAAGTCAGGGGCTGCGTTGTGGGTATGGCTGCTGTGCAGTCGCGGCCCCAGCGGCGTGAGCGTCGAATGCCCGAGCCAGGCGCTGTCGAAATCCATATGCTCGTGCAGCAGGTCGAAGACGCGTTGTTCAAACACACCGATGCGCTCAGTGGCTGCAAGCTGGTAAAGCGACAGCAGCAGGCGGCTGACACTGCCCGCCAGTTGGAATTCGCGGGCCTGCGCCGCGGTATCGCGCGCGATGTGCTGACGCATTGTCATCTCCTGGGCATTGTCAGGTTGCTGGGTCGATCGCGTGGGATGTGGTGATGAAGAAATCGAAACCACTCTATCACGGTCAAGTTTCCAGGCCGGCGGCATCGGTTGCGTGTTCGGCGAAATCCCGGCTCTTCAGACTTTCCCTAGAAGTAGTATTGCCCGCTCTCGCTCCAAAAGACTGGAACGGCATCCAATGCCTCGGGAGGAATGCCTCCTTTCTCGACATATTCTCGAAAGGCGCGCAGCGCCACCTCTCGGGACGAGTAGGGCTCAAACGCGGCATCGTTGAGGTCCAAGGCGCATTGGCCTTGCAGTATCAGCGTCTCACCACGAACACGCAACGCCCATCCGCGGCAGTCTTCAGATTCAGCGGCTATTGGCCCGCCAACGAAATCATCCGAATAGACTCGACGTCTTATCCGCGCCGGGCGCATGGACCCAGGACGACCACACAGCATGGCCGCGATGTGTTCGCGCAGGTGCCGTTGAAAGTTGGAATCGATAGCTTGCCCGGGGTTTATCGCAACCAACCACGCGTCCAGGACTTCGCAAGCTTTTTGTGCCGCGTTGTTGATCGCAGTTTCAGTATCGACCGAGCCAAGGTGGCGCGAATGACATGCTTCTCGTTGGCCTGGCGGTACGTCTTGAGGTACGAGGGTCTGTGGCAGACCAAGTGTGCGGAGTACCTTGTGCAGTTGGGGTGCTGCCACCCCGGAGTTGCCTTGCTCGATAGAAATCAGCGTCTGTACGCACACGCCGCTCTGATTCGCCAGGCCGTATAGCGTTAGTCGACGGAAATCCCTCGCTTTCCTGATCCTAGCGCCCAGTTCAGCTAGTTGTCCGGTCAGATCAGATTCACAGTTGTAGCTCACGAGGGCCTCCGGATTGGGTAAGCCAACATTGGAGAATTGAGGGGGGGAATACCAGACCTTTGATATTTCCAGGCAATGGAGGTGTCAGGTTGAAGAGAACGCTTTGCTGGAAACGTCGGTCACCCGAGATAATCTATTTCATATCTTTACATAAATAGCCGGCGACGACTGCCGCTATTATCTACCGTTGGTGCGCTAGCGCACCAACGCCCAGAAGACAAGTCCGGCACATTCATACAATAGAGAAGGCGACGAAAGACAGAGAAGTCGGTCAGTCGTGGGTGTCTCTTGCAGACTTACCCCAAGCGGTGCGATCCCTCCAACCATTCCGAGGTCATGGAGAGTCAGCCAGAGCCAGTGCCAGTCAGGGTTGTGCGCACACAGCTTGCTTGCGCGAAATGCCGTGCCGTTCGACGAAATCTTGGGAGACTCGCATGCACGTAGGGGAGAGGGGATTTCGCGTGATCGTTGGACGGCTCGAAATCCGAGCCGTCCACTTTAACGTGACCGGAATCCAGTGGGTGGAAAGGTCGATCGCCCACGGTTTTGCGGTGTATAGCAAGGTCAAAAACGGCGATTTGCGGCTGGAGGGTACACACTCCGCATTCGACGACGCCTTTACATACTGCCTGCTGGCATTTTCTCCCAGAGGGCCTGCCACAGGGCACGTTATTGGGATCCTCATTGCCAACTACAACTGGAAGGCTAGCCAAAACAGAGTCCTCATTAACCTGCGAGGTACCGACTAACTGGACCAGACTATTGGCCTGGTTCTGCGCTGCACGTTTCGTGAACAGACTACCGGGTCTACCGACACGGACACCGGGCACCGCGTGGGTTCGAGGCGTCGAACTTCTCTTCATCTCGGTGACGAAAGGACTACTTCCAGGGACCAGGCATTCATGATGCCCTGCTAGCCGTGTTGGACGCCGGAGCGCTGCTCGTGCGCGCGTGATGCAAGAAGGATTTCGGAATATATTTTACTGAAGGCCTCGACGCAATATGCGCTGTACGTAACTTATTCGGCGTTCCGCCAGGACCTTGGTCCATGACAAGCGCATGAAAAATACCGCTCAAAAACCTATGTGTTAACCCTGATATAACTTGGGTTTAAGTATGCGCTACATTAAACTCTGCTGTCCTGCTACCACTCGCTTTGCCATCTCGGTGGCGTGTGCATTTATTTGCATCAGATGATTTTGTCGAGGTCATTTCAACTCGGCAAAGCCATGATTGGTTGCGCATGTGGTGAGCAGTTCGATGCAACATTTTTCGTCCGAGCCGTTGGAGTCCTTCAGGAATATCGCGAACGGCAAATTGCCACGCATCTCGTAGCATCCCTACCAATGCGCGCCCGGGCCAACGGTTGCACAAAGGCGGTCCTCCTCACAACGGAACATCCAGCTTTTTTCGCGCGCTATGGTTTTTCGCTCACCTCCGTGGATGCGATTCTGAAACAGGTGGAGTTATCCAAGACGTTTCAACGACGCTTTGGTGCGAGCACAAACTATATGTGTCGTCGCCTTGACTGAGGCGTCGTCAGCTTTCTGCCCAAGATATATTGGCTTCCCCGAGAAAGTACGCGCTCAAAAACGCAGGTGAAGGAATTGCTAAAGCGTGCGTTAGCGCTGCAGGCGTTTATATCGCGTAATCGGTGCGAGCGGAGTCCATTGACCTTGGCAAACGCGACAACGGGTCAAGAAGGGTCATCCAGTCTGGGTGACCGAGCGGCACGCCTAAAGTTCGGACTCCTGGTGCCGTTATCAAACCAATCGCGCTGTTGAGCTTCGGAGAAGGTCCGCGAGCTACGGGGCGACAGGTAGAGGATCGTTCTTGGGGGATGTGCGGATTTAATAACATCCTCGATCCTTTTCCGCACGGCGTCCTATGTTAGGCACATCCATGCACTGAGCGATTGATGTCGCTAGCGTGGGACTTCGGCGCAAACAACCTGGTGATGGTGGTCCCGACCGGGATTCGGGATGAACCCGGGATCTGAAAGAAGAGCATCTCGTGCGCTGGACCTTGAAAAACCGCGCGGCATTGGCGACGGCACTGGTGGTGTCGCTGTTCAGCGTTGCACTGGCCGCGATCGCACAGTATTACGCCTATACCAGCCTGAAAGAGCTTCTGCAAGCGCAGCAGTACACCCAGGTCAAGCTTGTCGCTGAGCAACTCAATGAGAAGTTCGAAGGACGTGCCGTCCTGCTGCGCACCCTCGCGCGACAACTGGCGCCAATGCTGGAGCGTTCGCCGGAGGAATTGAAGGCGTTTGCCAGCCAGGCCGCCTCCATACCCGAGGCATTCAACTCGGTATCGCTGATCTGGCCGGATGGCCGACTCGCCTTCAACACGGCCATGCCAACCGGCCAGCAGTTTCAGTTGGCGGACCGGGACTACGTGCAAGGCATATTGCAAGGTGCATCCACATTCTTCTCCGAGCCATTGATTGGCCGCAACAATGGCGCACCGGGCTTCGTGATTGCCGTCGCACTTCGCTCGCCAGACGGTCGGTTGCGAGCCATCGTGATTGGCAGCCTGAACTTGCTTCGCGACAACTTCTTGCTGGACGTCGTGCGCAATCGCGTGGGTGCCACCGGCATGTTTTGCCTGGTGTCGTCCGGACAGAATCCCCTCTACGTGATGCATGCCGACCGGGCGCAGTTGATGAAAATTGCTAGCGCCGTGGGCGAGTCCTGCGGCACGGAAAAAGCGTATTCCCCCTTCGAGATTCTCCAGCCGACCCAGCCAATCGTTGCAAGGTACCTGCTCAAATCCAACGGCTGGGAACTCGTGGCCACGCTTCCCGCAAAAGAAGCGTACTCGCCGCTGACCGAAGTCCGTCGCAAGGTTGTGCTAGCGGCAGGTATCGGCCTGCTCGTTGCAGTTGGCCTGATGTGGATCGTGGTCCGGCACCTGCTGGTGCCGCTGGAGCGGCTGCATCGTGCGATCCAGCGGAACCCTGCCAACCTCAATGAGCTTTTACCCAAAGCCGATACACCGCGCGATGAGGTAAGCGAGCTGACAATCACTTTTTCGCGGGTTATCAGGCAATTGGTGGAGCGCGAATCGGCGCTGCAAAAGGCGAAGGAGGAGGCGCACGCGTCAGAGAGGCGCATCCAAACCATCGCCAACCAGGTGCCGGACCTCATCTCCTACGTCGATGCGCAGGGACGCTATGTCTTCGTCAACACAGCTTACGAGCGCCGATTCGGGCTGCCGGCTGCCAGCATTGTCGGGCTTTCCATGCAAGAACTGTGGGGTGCGCCCGCCTATGCCGAGATGAAACCCTACCTGGACCGCGCTTATGCTGGGGAGAGCCTGACCTTTGATCGGGTTCCCCGTGACACTCGCGAATATCAATGCCTTGAGATCACCTATCAGCCGGCTCTGGTTGAAGGTTGTGACATCGTGCAAGGCCTGCACGTCTTCGTGAGAGATGTGACAGTGGAGCGCGCACAGGTCAACCGGCTGGAACAACTGACCCTTGCGGATCATCTGACCGGACTTCTCAATCGGAAAGGCTTTGATCGCTACCTGTCCGCGGCCATCAAGCGTGCCGACCAAAACCAGAGCTCGATGGCGCTCCTTTTGGTGGACCTGGACGGATTCAAATGCGTGAACGACAGCTACGGGCACGCGGTCGGGGACAAGCTGCTCGTTACTTTCGCCGAGCGGCTCGCCTTGATTGTCCCGCAAGCGGGCGCCACCGCACGCATCGGCGGCGACGAATTTGCCGTCGTTCTGGACAATGTCAAATCCTCGGATGAAGCGGAGCGGGTTGCACAAGCCATCATGGAATTTTCAGCCCACCCTTACATTTATCCGGGGTATCAGGTGACGGCTCGCGCAAGCGTTGGCATAGCGCTGCGCCGCCGCGACAGTGGTCGGGTTGCGGCCGGTCAGACTGCCGCAGAACTGTTCTCTCGCGCCGACGCTGCGCTATATGGGGCAAAGCACGATGGGAAAGGTAGATTCTTGGTATGCGAGGCTGAAGCGGATTGAGACTGTCTCAATGCCGCGGTCCCAAGAGGTGCACAGGCATTTCTCACAATTGTTCACCATTCCTGCTTTCATCCCATGCCAGAATCCACCGGGCGAATCGTGACTCGCTACCTTTAATAGGCGGTAGGCTATCTTTTCCACCTACACCCAATTTCTCTCCTTGCAACAGTGCTGAGTAGAGCAAGTGCATGACATTAGTGACTGAATTCCTAGGATTTCTACTCTTCGAAGCTCTGTGGTTCATTCCCTATAGCAGGGCCTTCAAAGCTGCTCGCATTAACGGTTACTACGCCTACCTCGCATTGCTCCCCATCATCGGCCCGCTGATCTGCACCTGGATCCTTGCCTATCGCTCCCTGCCTCCCAAGTCCTAGGGGGAGTTTCCGGCTTTCCAGTCTACCGGGTGGGCTCAATGTTCGAGGGAATCACTGCAAACGAAACAAGACGCTCCAAGATCAGCCGCTTCGTCGCGTTGGACGCCACCTGACAGTCGAGTCGAAGAAGTCTCGGTTGCAACCCTTGGCAATGCGTTGCCGCGCCGGATTGGCGATCAAGGTGGGCGACCGTCTGGCGGCGATTCGGTGGCGCGGCGTAGCTGCCTGGCTACATGCGATACACCACCCCGACCCAGGCGCTGCGCGGCGCGCCGGGGGCGACGAACAGCGCGCTGGCGTTGTCCTCCGGCGTGACGTGCGGGCGCAGCAGGTTGCCGTTGGGGAACAGGTCGTTGGAGATCTGGCCATAGGTCTCGTAGCGGCGGTCGAACAGGTTGGCCACGCGTGCGTAGATCTCGAAGTGCTTGTTCACGCGGTAGGACGCACGCAGGTTCACCGTCGCGTACCCGGGCGTGCTCCAGTCCGCGTACTTGGGCGCCTTGCCGGGCTGCGGGTTGGCGCGCAGGCCGTCTTCATTGCCGTTGGCAGGGCTGCTGGACACGCCAACCAGGTCGGCGCCCAGGGTCAGGCCGGCCAGCGCCTGCCAGTCCACGCCCAGCTTGATGGTGTGTCGCGGCACGCCTGCCCTGCGCATGCCCGGCTTGACGTCGATGGTGCGCTCTCCCACCGCGAGCTGCCCGTTGGCCTGGTAGGTGGCCTGCAGATAGCTGTAGCCCAGGCGCAGCGTGAAGTCGCCCAGGCGCTGCCGCGCGGAGAGGTCGAAGCCCTGGTTGCGGGTACGGTCGAAGTTGGCGAAGTAGCCCTGCTGGGTGTTGGGCGCGCGCAGGAACAGGATGTCGTCGTGATTGTCGATGCGGTAGAACGTGCCGGACACCTCGGTGTCCTTCGACGGGCGCCAGCGCGCGCCCGCCTCGTAGGAGTGCGACACGACCTGCTTGAGGTAGGGGTCGGCCTGCAGGCCGGCGGGCAGGCGGCAGGGCTGGGCCGGATCGGCGCAACCCAGCTCCAGCACCGTCGGCACCCGGTTGTTCTGGGCGTAGCCGCCGAACACCGAGACTCCGCCGCCCAGCTTCTGGGTCAGGCCCAGCGCGGGATTGAGCCGGCGGTAGGTGAAGCTCTCCTGCGGTTGCTCGCTGCCGTCGCTGTTGCGCAGCGTATTGCTCACGGTGACGTGGTTCCACCTGGCCGAGGCGGTGAGGAAGGTGCTGGGCGTCAAGGACCAGGTATCGGACAGGTACAGGCCGACCGCGCGCGAGGTACCGCTGACGCCGGAGAACAGTTGGTTGGGCGCGTTCGGGTCGGCGACCACGCCGCGGTCGTCGGTGAAGGTGGCGAGCTGCTCGTACTGCGAGTAGGTCAGGCGGCTGCGGTCGAAGGTCAGCCCGGCGTTGAGCAGGTGGTGCTCGGTTTCCTTGGCCGCGCTGAGCGCCATGCCGATGGATTGCTGCCACATATGCGTGGTGTTGAGCACCGCCGGGTCCAGCGCGGCGCCTTCGGCCCGGGTGAAGCCGCAGCGGGACTTGCGCGGGCTGCCGTCGGCGGTGAAGCCGTCTTCGCAGTCTTCCGTGTAAGTGTCGTAGTCCGGGTTGATGTCGCCGTTGGTGGTGTCGCGACGGCTGGTGCGCACGTAGGCGAGCATCGCGGCGCTGGTCTTGTCGTCGAACCAGTGGCGGCCGTTGAGGGCTACCTGGGTGACCTGGTTGCGGGTCTTGTCCGGGTAGGTGTATGCCGCGGCGCGGTTGCTTTCATAGAGGCCGGGCAGGAGGGCATTGCCGCTCGCGCGGTAGCTCGGCACCAGGCCGTTGCCGATCAGGGTGCTGCGCCCGTGCAGCAGGGACACGTCCCAGCTGGTGGTCTCGCCCTCATGCCCGGCCTTGACGAACAGGTTGCCGAGCCGGCCTTCGGCATGATCGCGCCAGCCTCGTTCCTGGAACAGGGTGCCGGCGGCGAAGGCGTGCCAGCCGCTGCCGCTGCGGATGCCGCCCGACAGGTCGGCGCGCTTGCGGTTGCCGCTGCCATAGGACAGGTCGGCGGTGAAGCCGGGCGAACTCAGGCCGGAGCGGGTGGTCATGGCCAGCGCGCCGCCGAGCGTGTTGAGGCCGTAGGCGGGGTTGGCGCTGGAGACCAGCGAGACGCTCTCGAGCGCGGCCTCGGGAATCATGTCCCAGCTGACCACGTCGCCGAAGGGTTCGTTGACGCGGATGCCGTCCAGGTAGATGGACAGGCCTTGCGACGCGCCGGGGATCGGCGAGGCGCGAAAGCCGCGGTAGGTGAGGTCGGACTGGAAGGGGCTGCCCTGGATGTCGTTGACATTGACACCGGTGAGGTAGCGCGCCAGGTATTCGGCGAGGGTGCCGGCGCGCTTGCCGTTCAGGTCGTCGCCGCTGACCGTCTGCGCCGTGTACGGCACGAGATCGCGGTCCACGCCGATGCCGGGCAGCGGCGCGGTTGCCACTACCATCACTTCAGGCAGCGTGGCATTGTCCCCGATTTGCACACCATTGTCCTGTTGTGCAACAGCGGGCAGGGCGGCCAGCAGTGCCACGGCCAGTGCGATGGCGGTGGCCGCGCGGCGGCAAAGCGCGCCACGGCGCGGCGCCAGGCGCAGGGCAGCGCCTCCCGGCACGGCCCTGCGCCTGGGCGGGGGTAGGTTGGCTGGCATCTTGCATCTCCTCGGAATGATCGGCCGGGGCACCTGCGTTGGGTGCCGGCTTGGTGGAAACAACTTGAGGGACAGGGAGCAGGTTCCGTACCTCGGGTTTCGGGAAAACCTCCCGATCCGCCAAGCGATGCCCACCGGCCACTGCAACCTTCCGGGAGGCGTCATTGCCATGACGATGTCTCGCTATCTGTTAAACCGTGCCATCTGGATCTGCGCGGCCTGCCTGTGCTGCGCGCTGGCGGTGGCGCTGTGGCTCGCGGTGCGCGCCATCGGCGACGAGCGCCGTGGCGCCGACGCGATGGCGCAACTGATTCCGCGCCTCTCGGCCTTGCAGGTGGCGGCGCCGGCCGAACGCGAGGGGCAGCTTGCAGCCCTGCGCGCCATCAATGCCTCGGCGCAAATGCGCCACTTGTGGCTGCATCTGGAGGACGCCACGGGCCAGGTGCTGGTGAGCGCGCCGCGGCCACGGGATAGCTCCGCCTGGGGCCGCCTGCTCGCCCTTGCGAGCCCAAGGGCCGATGCGGCGAGGCTGGAAGGCACCTGGGAGATCCGCGCCCGCGACGGCACCGCCTACCGCGCCGCCTTGCGCTGGAATCCTGAGAGTGAAATCCAGGAAGCCCGCGACGACATGGCGGGCAACCTCGCCGTGCTTGCGGTCTACAGCACGCTGCTGCTGCTTGGCATCCACTGGGCTCTGGGACGGGCCCTCGCCCCCCTGCAACAGATCCTGGACGCTATCCGGCGCTACGAAGACAAGGACTACAGCGTGCGCCTGCCGTCCATGCGCACACGCGAGATGGACCAGATCCGCCGTGCGCTTAACCACCTGGCTGGCGCGCTGGACGAAACCCAGGCCGAGCGCCGCGCCCTGAGCCGCAAGCTGCTGACAGCCCAGGAAAGCGAGCGCGCACGCCTGGCGCGGGAACTGCACGACGAGTTCGGCCAGGTGCTCACCGCGATGCGCGCCGACACCGCCTACCTGGTGCGCAAGAGCGCGCATGAGCCCGTGCTGCAACTCGTGGCCAACGACCTGGCCGGGCATTGCGCCAGGATCCAGCACGAGGTGCGCCACCTGCTGCACCGGCTGCGGCCGCACGGCGTGCAGCCCGACGGCCGGCTGGCCTCGGTGGAACGCCTGCTGCAAGACCTGGTGCAGGCCTGGCGCGGCCAGCCGGGCCAGCAGGTGCGGGTGGACTGCGAGGTGGCGCTTGGCGGCGCGGCGCCAGGTCCCGACTTGGTCCTGACGCTGTACCGGATGACGCAGGAAGCGCTGACCAACGTGATGCGCCATGCCGGCGCGCGCCGCGTGGCGATCCGCATTGCCGCCACGGCGGGCGGCGAGGTGCGCTGGAGTGTGGAGGACGACGGCAAGGGCATTGCCGACATCGCCGCGGCGCTGCAACGCAGTCATGGTCTTCAGGGCATGCAGGAGCGCGCCTGGGCGCATCTCGGCACGCTGCGCATCGAGCCGGTTGCGGCGCCGGGAACCCAGCCTGCCACGCCGGGCTGCCGCCTGAGCGCGAGCTTTCCGCTCGCGCCGCAAGCCGCTGCCCAGCCAACCCAACTGCATGGGAGCCATAGCGAATGAACACCATCGACGTTGTCATTGCCGACGATCACGCGGTAGTGCGCACCGGATACCGGCGGCTGCTCGAACTGGAGGAGGGCGTGCGCGTGGTGGCCGAGTTCGGCGATAGCGACGCCGCCTATGCCTGGCTGACACAGTATCCGGCCGACGTGCTGATCCTGGACCTGTCGATGCCAGGGCGCGGCGGCATGGAAGTGCTGCAGCGGCTGGGCGCGAGGGTGCCCGCGTTGCGGATCCTGGTGTTCAGCATGCACGACAGCGCGGCCATCGTAAGCCAGGCCATGCGGGCCGGCGCCGCCGGCTACCTGACCAAGAGCAGTGCGCCGGAAGCGCTGGTGGACGCCGTGCGCAAGGTGGCCCAGGGGCGGCAGGTGTTGTCCGACGATGTGGCGGGCATGGTCGATGCCGGCAGCCGACCACCACCGCATCTGGCCTTGTCGCCGCGCGAGTTCGACCTGTTCCGCCTGTTCGCCCGTGGCACGGCCATCGAGGAAGTGGCCGCCCAACTCTATCTCAGTACCAAGACCGTGGCGAACTACCAGACGCTGATCCGCAAGAAGATGGGCCTGGCCAACCGGGTGGAAATGCATCGTTATGCGGTGGAGCACGGCTTCGGCTGATCGCCTGTTTCAAAACGGGACAGGCCTGGCGTGAGCGCCTGCTGCGTGTTCCATGGCGGGACAGCGGCGCGCAGCGCATTGCACAAGCCGCGGCCCGGCAGCAGCGCCTGCCGGCCCATGAAGCCATGCCGGACAACGCCGTGCCCGCAATAGCGCGCATGTTGCACTGCACATGGTATCGGCTTTGCTTCTCTTGCCCGCATGCACACTTATGTCCTGCGCCACGCCATGCTCCGTCGCCTTGCTCTCGCGCTGCTGCTCTGCTTCGGCCTTGCCCATGCGCCAGCCTCAAGGGCAGGCGGCCCGGACCGCTATCCGGTGCGCCCGATCAAGCTGATCGTCCCATGGCCGGCGGGCGGCGCCACCGATATCTCGATGCGCGTGCTGGCGGAACTGGCCGGGCGTGAGCTCGGGCAGCCCATCGTGGTGGAGAACAAGCCCGGCGCCGGCGGCACGCTGGTGGGCGGCGCGCTCGCCGCCGCGCGGCCGGATGGTTACACCATCGGCCAGTTGCCGCTGACGGTCTATCGCTTTGCGCCCCAGCAGAAGACATCGTGGCAGCCTCTGCGCGACATCCAGCCGGTGCTGATGATCTCCGGCTATACCTTCGGTATCGTGGTGCCAGCCGACAGCCAGTTCCACACGCTGGATGACCTGATCGCCTGGGGCCGCGCGCATCCCGGCGCGCTGACGGTGGGCTCCACCGGCATCGGCACCACCGCCCACTTCGCCATGGAAGATGTGCTCGGGCGCAGCGGCGTGCGCTACGTGCACGTGCCTTATCGCGGCACCGCGGACCAGATGCTGGCGGTGGCCAACGGCTCGCTGATGGCGGGCGTGAATTCGACCGGCTTCGCGCCTTTCGTGGACAGCGGCAGGATGCGCCTGCTGGCGGTGTTCAGCGCACAGCGTTCTGCGCGCTGGCCGGACGTGCCCACGGTGAGCGAACTGGGCTTCGATCATGCGATCCATAACTCGCCCTATGGCATCGGCGTGCCGCGCGGCACCGACCCCCTGATCGTCAGCCGCCTGCACGATGCGTTGCGCATTGCCATGCAGCAGCCCCGGCACGTAGCCGAGCTGGCCAGGTACGACCAGGAACTGACCTACCTGAACACCGCCGGGTACGAGACCTACCTGCAACGCGCCTGGGAGGCGGAGCGGCGCTTCGCCGAGCGGGTCGGCACGGCGCAGCCGAAGGAGCACCTGTGATGGCCGCCGAATCCCCGCTGGCGCTGCACTGCGAGGCCGTGCGCAAACGCTTTGGCAGCCAGCATGCGCTGGACGGCGTCTCGCTCGACGTGCGGCGCGGCGAGTTCGTCGCGCTGCTGGGGCCCAACGGCGCGGGCAAGACCACGCTGTTCCAGATCCTCAGCGGCCTGTTCGTCGCCGACGCGGGGCGGGTCACGGTCATGGGGGTGGAGATGCAGCACCACCCGGTGCGCGCGCTGGCACGGCTCGGCATCGTGTTCCAGCAGCCGGCAATTGACCTGGACCTGTCGGTCTTGTCCAACCTGCATTTCCATGCCGGCCTGCACGGGCTGCCGCGCCGCGTTGCCGCGCCGCGCATCGCCCGGCTGCTGGGCGACTTCGGCCTGGCAGAGCGGGCCGGCGCACCAGTGCGCGAGCTCTCCGGCGGCAACCGGCGCAAGGTGGAACTGGCGCGCGCGCTGCTGCACGAGCCCGCCGTGTTGCTGATGGACGAGCCCACCGTCGGGCTCGATCCCGCATCGCGCGCGCAGATCGTTGCCGATGCGCGCCGGCTTGCCGTGCAGGCGCAGGCCGGCGTGCTGTGGGCGACGCACCTGGTGCAGGAGGTCGAGCAGGCGGACCGCGTGATTGTGCTGCATCGCGGCGCGGTGCGATTCGACGGCACGCCGGGCGCGCTGCGTGGCGCCGCCGAGTGCGACAGCCTGGAGCAGGCCTTCCTGGCCCTGACCACCTTCCCCGCGGTGCCGACCCGTGCCACCGAGCGCGTCCCCGCATGAACAAGCCGCCAACCCTGGGCTGGATCGCCTGCGCCACCTTGGCCGCCATGCTACTGCTGATTGCCGCCGGCGTGGCCGGTGCCGCCGACAGCCGCAACGCCACCGGGCAGGTCTTCGTCTCCAGCGAAAAGGACGATGCCGTGGCCGCCTACAGCGCCACCAGCAGGCAACTGATCGCCGTCTGGCGGCAATGCAAGCGCCCGCGCCACCTGCAGTTGTCGCCTGACCGGCGGCGCCTGTACGTGGCCTGCAGCGACGACAACCGTGTGGACGTGGTCGACGTGGCCAGCCGCAAGACCGTGGCCTCGCTGCCGGTCGGCGACGATCCGGAACTGTTCGACCTCAGCCCGGACGGCCGCACGCTGTACGTCTCCAACGAGGAAGACGGACTGCTGTCGGCTTATGACATCGCGTCCGGCAAGAGGGTGTTCGCGATCAACGTAGGTGAGGAGCCTGAGGGCGTGAAAGCCAGCCCGGACGGAAAGCGGGTGTACGTGGCCTCGGAAGTGGCCAACCTGGTCCATGTGATCGACGTGGCGTCGCGCAAGCTGGTCAGGAATATCCGGGTCGGCAACCGGCCGCGCCGCCTGCTGCTGGTCATGGACGGCAAGGAGTTGTGGGTGACCAATGAACTGGCCGCCAGCGTCAGCGTGATCCGCACCGATACGCTGGAAGTGGTGCGGACCATCGCCTTCGCGCCCAAGGGCTTGCGCGCCGAGGACGTGACGCCAGTCGGATTGACCGCCAGCAGCGACGGCAAGCGCGCCTATATCGGGCTGGGCCGTGCCAACCACGTGGCCGTGGTCGATGTGGCTTCGTACCGGGTGCTGGACTACGTACTGGTGGGCCGCCGCGCCTGGGGCCTGGCGCTGACGCGCGACAACGCCTTGCTCTATGTCGCCAACGGGCTGTCGGACGACGTCAGCGTGGTGGACACCGCAAGCAACAAGGCCGTAGCCACGCTCAAAGTGGGCAGGGTGCCGCATTCGGTGGCGATCGATGATTAGTTCGCTGACCAGACTGCGCTGGCTGGCCGTGTTCGCCCTGCTGGCGAGCGCCGCACGGGCTGCCGACGTACGGGTGGCCGTAGTCTCCATGGCCGCAGACGCGCGCTATGAACCCCGGCGGATGGAGCAGCGCTATCCCGGCCAGCCACAAGGCCGTCCGCTGGAGGGCGCGCGCGTGGCGGTGGCGGAATCGCGCTTTGCGCTGGAAGCCGCCGGGCAGGTCCTGCGGCTCGATGCGCAGGAGGCCAGTGGCGAAGCCGAGGTGGCGCCCCTGGTGGCCGCCCTGGCGCGTCAGGGCACGCGCTTTATCCTGCTCGACCTGCCGGCTCCGGCGGTCAGGCTCGCAGCCCGTGCCGTCAAGCCCGGCGAAGCGTTGCTGTTCAACGTTTCCGCCGACGACGACGAACTGCGCGGCGCCGGCTGCGCGCCGCATCTGCTCCATACGCTGCCTAGCCGGCGCATGCAGGCGGACGCGCTGATGCAATACCTGGCGCTGCGCAAGTGGCGCCGCGCCCTGCTGCTGAGCGGCCCGTCGCCAGCGGACGCCGAACAGCGCGCGGCGCTCACGCAGGCTGCCCGCCGCTTCGGCATTGCATGGTCGGCGCAGCGCGCGTTCAAGCTGTCGAACGATCCGCGCGAGCGGGAGCAGGGCAACCTCAACCTGCTGACCACCGGCGTGGACTATGACGTGGTGGTAGTGGCCGACGCCGACGGCGAGTTCGCGCGCAGCGTGCCCTATGCGGCCCAGTTGCCGCGCCCGGTGGTGGGCGCCAGCGGGCTGACCGCCCAGGCCTGGCATTGGGCGTGGGAGCGCAACGGCGGCCCGCAGCTCAACCGGCGTTTTATCAAGGCAGCAGGCCGTCCCATGACCGGCTACGACTGGGCCGCGTGGGTGGCGGTGAAGGCGATTGCCGAAAGTGTGGCGCGGCAGCCCAAGGCCGGCTTTGCCGGCCAGGCCGAGGCTTTGGTCTCCGAGGCGGTGGTGGTGGACGGCTTCAAGGGGCCGCCGCTCTCCTTCCGGCAATGGGACCGCCAGTTGCGCCAGCCGGTCCTGCTGGCGCATCCCGACGGGGTGATCGGCGTGGCGCCCGTGGAGGGCGTGCTGCATCCCAGGAATCATCTCGACACGCTGGGCGCAGACGCTGCCGACACCGCGTGCCGGCCCGGCAAATAAGGGAGCGAGACCCAGACCATGACTACCACCCTGATCCACGCCTGGCGCGCCTTGCGCGCGGTGGCCGGGCGCGAACTGCACAAGTTCTTCCGGCAGCCCGGGAGGCTGTTCTCGTCGTTGGTGCGGCCGCTGCTGTGGCTGCTGGTGTTCGCGGCGGGCTTCCAGAACGCGCTTGGCGTTGCCATCGTGCCGCCCTACGACACTTATGTCGAATACAAGGTCTACGTGACGCCCGGCCTGCTCGGCATGATCGCGCTGTTCAACGGCATGCAGTCCTCGCTGGCCATGGTGTACGACCGCGAGATGGGCGTGATGCGCCTGCTGCTGACTGCGCCGCTGCCCAGGGCCTGGCTGCTTGCCTGCAAACTGGCCGCCGGCACGTTGCTTTCGTTGTTGCAGATGCTGGCCTTCCTGCTTGTCGCCATGGCCTTCGACGTGACGTTCGCGCCCGCCTTTCTCCCCGGCGCGCTGGCGGTCATGGTGCTAGCCGCCCTGATGCTGGGTGCGCTGGGTTTGCTGCTATCGGTGCATGTGCGGCAACTGGAGAACTTCGCCGGTACCATGAACTTCGTGATCTTCCCGATGTTCTTCATCAGTTCGGCGCTGTATCCGCTCTGGAAGCTTGAGGAGTCCGGCGCCACGGTGGTCTACCAGCTCGCGCGCTTCAATCCCTTTACCCACGCCGTGGAAGCGACCCGCTTCGCCTTGTACGGGCAGATCGCGCCGGTTAGCCTTGCGGTGATGGCCGGCTGTGCGGCAGTGTTCTTCGCACTGGCGCTGCTTGGCTACGATCCCCAACGTGGCATGGTGCGTCGCGCGCGCCAGGCCGGGGGGCTGACATGAGGCGTGCCGCTGCGTTGCCGATGGCGGCTGGCCTCGCATTCGCCGTGGCGGGCGCGTGGGCGTCGGATAGCCGCGACCCCTTCCAGTCGCCCCAATGGACACTGATTCACAGGGAAGTCCTGCAACTGGCCCCGGTCGTGTTCGACACCCGCGTCAAGGTGACCGGGCCGGCCTTTGCGGAGGACCCGATGCGCGTGCCGGTCGCCTTCGACGCCTCGGCGCTGGGAGAGGTGGATCGCGTCGTGGTGGCGGTGGACCGCAACCCGATCCGCACGGTGCTGGAGTTCGAGCCGCTGAAGGTGCGCCCCTCGCTGTCGTTCCGTTTCAAGCTGGAGCAGGCGTCGCCTGTGCGGGTCGCAGCCCGCACGCGGGACGGCATATGGCATGTCGGCGGGGTGATGGTGGATGCCAGCGGCGGCGGCTGCACGGTGCCCGGCGCCACCCGCCGCGACGGTTCGTGGAGCACCACGCTGAACCGGGTCGAATCGCGCGTGTTTCCCGGCTTCGGCGGCAGTGGAGGCCGGGTGCGGCTGCGTGTGATGCACCCGATGGACACCGGTCTCGTGGCTGGCATCCCGGCTTTCCATATCGAGTCGCTGACCATCTCCGACGCCGCCCGGCAGCCAATGTTGCGTCTGGCGCTGCATGAGCCGGTGGCGGAGAACCCGATCTTCTCCTTTGACCTGCGCGAGGTCATGGAGCGCGGCATGATGGTATCCGGCCGGGACAACAACGGTAACCGCTTCGCTGCACAGGTGACACCATGAGACGAGCGCTGGGGATCCTGCTGTTGCTGGCGGCTCAGGCGGCGGGTGCGCAGGTTGGGGACTACCGCCTCGCGCCCCGGCAGATCGCTGCCGACGTGTGGCTGCTGGAAGGCGCCAACGCGGATTTTTCACCGGACAACGGCTGCAACATCATCAATACCGCCTTTGTCGATACCGGCGACGGCGTGGTGGTGATCAACACGGGGCCGTCGCGCTTGTACGGCGAGCAACAACGCCGTGCCATCGCCTCAGTCACGGCGGCGCCGGTGCGGCTGGTCCTCAATCTCAACCTGCATCCTGATTACTTCTTCGGCAATCAGGCCTATGCGGACGTGGGTGCCAGCGCCCTGGCCGGCACCATCGCCGGTGCGCAGCGCGAGGGTCCGGCCTATGCCGACAACCTCTACCGCATGTGCGGCGACTGGATGCGCGGCACCGAACCAGCGCCGCCGGGCCAGTCGTTGATGCCGGGCAAGCGCACCATGGGCCGGCACACCTTCGAACTGCTGCGGATGGACGGTCATACCGCTGACGACCTGGTAGTGCTGGACCGCAGCGCTGGCATCGTGTTCGCGGGTGGCGTGGCATTCCGCGAGCGGGTGCCGACCACACCGCATGCGGACCTCAAGCGCTGGCTGGCGAGCCTGGACCGGCTGCAGGCGCTGCTGCGAGAGAGCGGCGCGCGGCTGCTGATCCCCAGCCACGGGCCGGCGCTCGGCAGCGCGGATGCCATCGCGCAGACCCGCGGCTACCTGCACTGGCTGGACGCCCGCATGACCGGGGCGGCATCGCAAGGGCGCGACCTGGCGGAGGTGATCGCCATGCCCGTGCCGAACGAGTATGCCCGTTGGGGCGCCATGCCTGCCGAGTACCTGCGCAACGTGACGCATCTCTACCCGGCTTATGAGGACGCCGCGCTGACGCATTGAAGCGGGTCCGTTGAGTTGTTCAATTCCGCAACAGCGTCAACGCAGTGTCCCGCGCTGGTACGCCGCCGGGGTGAACGCAGGCCACGGCAGGGGCCAGTTGCCAGTGTTTTCCACTGGCATGGGAATTGCCAGGAGTCTGTCTGGTGTGCGTGGCGCACCGTGGAAGATCGACAACAAGACAGAGGAGCAGACAATGAGGACGTTAAGGGTGATGATGGTGGTCGCGGCGACAGCCGCGAGCCTGGCGGCACACGCCGCCGTGACCGATGCCATGATCGAGAACGACGCGAAGTCGGCGGGCGACGTGCTGTCGTGGGGGATGGGCACGCAAGGCCAGCGCTTTTCCACGCTGACCCGCATCAACACAAAGAACGTCAGCCAACTGGTGCCGGCCTGGTCGTTCTCCTTTGGCGGCGAAAAGCAGCGCGGGCAGGAATCGCAGCCGCTGATTCACGACGGCAAGATGTTCGTGACCGCCTCTTACTCCCGCATCTACGCCCTCGACCTGAAGACCGGCAGCAAGCTGTGGAAATACGAACACCGTCTGCCCGAAGGGATCATGCCCTGCTGCGACGTGGTCAACCGCGGCGCGGCCCTGTACGACAACCTGGTCATCTTCGGCACGCTCGACGCGCAACTGGTGGCGCTCGACCAGAAGACCGGCAAGGTGGTGTGGAAGGAAAAAATCGAGGACTATGCCGCAGGCTACTCCTACACCGCGGCGCCCTTGATCGTCAAAGGCATGGTGCTGACCGGCGTCTCGGGCGGCGAGTTCGGCGTAGTTGGCCGGGTCGAGGCGCGCGATGCCAGGACCGGCCAGATGGTGTGGTCCAGGCCGGTGGTGGAAGGCCATATGGGCTACAAGTACGACAAGGACGGCAACAAGACCGAGAACGGCGTGACTGGCACCCTGAACGCCAGCTGGCCCGGCGAGACCTGGAAGACCGGCGGCGGCGCCACCTGGCTCGGCGGCACTTACGATCCGCAGACTGGCCTGGTCTACTTCGGCACCGGCAATCCTGGGCCTTGGAACAGCCACATCCGCAAGGGCGACAACCTGTACTCGGCCTCGACCGTGGCGCTCGACCCGGCTACCGGCAATATCGTCTGGCACTACCAGAACACCCCCAACGATGGCTGGGACTTTGACGGCGTCAACGAGTTCGTGACCTTTGACCAGGACGGGAAGCGGCTCGGCGGCAAAGCCGATCGCAACGGCTTCTTCTACGTCAATGACGCCCGGAACGGCAAACTGGTCAACGCCTTCCCCTTCGTCAAGAAGATCACCTGGGCAAGCAGCATCGACCTGAAGACCGGACGGCCCAATATGATCGCGGAAAGCCGCCCGGGCGATCCGGCCGCCGGCAGCGATCCGAAGAAGGGCCAGTCCGTCTTCGCCGCCCCCGGCTTCCTTGGCGGCAAGAACCAGCAGCCGATGGCCTACAGCCCGCAGACCGGCCTGTTCTATGTGCCGGCCAATGAATGGGGCATGGATATCTGGAATGAACCTGTCGGGTACAAGAAGGGCGCCGCCTTCCTCGGTGCCGGCTTCACCATCCATCCGCTCAACGAGGACTACATCGGCGTGCTGCGCGCGATCAATCCCAAGACCGGCAAGATCGAGTGGGAAGTCAAGAATTACGCGCCGCTGTGGGGCGGGGTGATGACCACCGCTGGCGGCCTGGTGTTCTGGGGCACGCCGGAAGGCTACTTGAAAGCGGCCGATGCCAAGACCGGCAAGGAACTGTGGAAGTTCCAGACCGGCAGCGGCGTGGTGGCGCCCCCGGTCACCTGGGAAGACGGCGGCGAGCAGTATGTGGCGGTGGTGTCGGGCTGGGGCGGCGCCGTGCCGCTGTGGGGCGGGGAAGTTGCCAAGCGCGTGAATTTCCTGGAGCAGGGCGGCTCGGTGTGGGTGTTCAAGCTGCACAAGAGCTGAACGTTGCCGGCAGCCAAGCAGTGAAACTGCCCTGCGCGTGCCGGCATCGCACACCGATGTCGGCACACGCAGGGGTTGGTCGATCAACAGAGAATTGGGATGTGTGCATGCAGAAGGTGAAAGGACTCTTATCGTTGTCGGTCGCGGTGCTGGTGGCCCTGTGTGTGGCTCGGGCCGAAGCAGCGCCCGATATGCAGGCGCTGGCGGACCAGAGCGGTTGCTTTTCTTGTCACAGCATGAAGGCCAAGGTAGTGGGGCCGGGCTTTGCCGAGGTAGCGGACAAGTACAAGGGGGACGGGGAAGCGCCCGAGCGGCTCGCAAAGAAGATCCGTGAGGGCGGAAAAGGGGTTTGGGGGCGAATTCCCATGCCGTCGCACGAAAATATCAGTGAAGCGGATGCCAGGAAGCTGGCACAGTGGGTTCTGAGTATCAGATGAGCATTGGAAGAGACCGGTGCCTGACCTGACGGTCGGAGAAAAGCCGGATACGAAGGAAGAATTTGCAAAGACGTTTCACATCGGCCCGAACGGCTGCCCAGGCACGGCGTGAAACGTCTTTGATTTTTTGTGCTCCGCTTTTTTACTTCCGGCTTTCGCTACCAGCACGGCCCGCTTCGCTGCTTAGCCTGAGCGAATTCCCGTCGCTGCGGAAGACCATCCCGCGCGCCTGTACCTCGGCCAGCCTTCCCTGTAGCACGATCTCCATGACCCTCCCATGTTCTCCCGACCGATCGCAGACCGGATCCGTGGCGGCGGCATCGCCGGTCAGCAGGAACGCCTGGCAGCGGCACCCGCCATGGTCTTCCGCCTGCGAGTCGCAGGAACGGCAAGGCTCGGGTAGCCAGTGCGTGCCGCGAAAGCGCTGGAAGGCGTCGCTCTCGCGCCAGATCTCCCGCAGCGGCCGCGCGGTGACGTTCGGCAGGTCAAGCCCCGGCAGCATGCGGGCCGCGTGGCAGGGCAGCGCGAGGCCGTCTGGCGCGACGCCCAGGAAGGTGGTGCCCCAGCCGTTCATGCATTTCTTGGGCCGTTGCTCGAAGTAGTCAGGCACCACGAACAGGATCTGGCACCGGTTGCCGATGCGTGCCCGGTACGCATTCACGAGCGCCTCGGCTTCGCGCAGCTGCTCGTGCGTGGGCATCAGCGCCTGGCGGTTCTCCCAGGCCCAGCCGTAGTACTGGGTGTTGGCCAGTTCCAGGTATTCCGCGCCCATCTCCAGTGCCATCTCGATGATGGCGCCGACGTGGGGCAGGTTGTGCCGGTGCAGCACGCAGTTCATCACCATCGGGTAGCCGTGCGCCTTGATCAGGCGGGCCACACGCTGCTTCAGGTTGAAGGTGCGGGTGCTGGAGAGAAAGTCGTTGAGCTCGCGGCTGGAGTCCTGGAACGATAGCTGGATATGGTCAAGCCCGGCGGTGCGCAAGGCGGCCAGCCGGGCATCCGTCAGACCGATGCCGGAGGTGATGAGGTTGGTGTAGAAGCCGAGCCCGTGGGCATGTTCGACCAGTTCTTCCAGGTCTTTGCGCAGCAGGGGTTCGCCGCCCGACAGGCCCAGTTGCACGGCGCCCAGCGCGCGCGCTTGGGTGAAGACGTCGCGCCACTGCGCAGTGTCGAGCTCGGCGTCGTGCCGGGCATAGTCCACCGGGTTGGAGCAGAAGGCGCAATGGAGCGGGCAGCGGTAGGTCAGTTCCGCCAGCAGCCATAGCGGCGGCCCGGGCGGCGCTATGGCTGCTGGTGGCTCAGACCAGCCAGCCGCGTTCGATGGCATGTTTGACAAAGGCGTGTACCTCCGGTGCGATACCCTGCACGCCGAAGGCGGACTGCAGGTCGTCGATCAGCATGTCGAGCGTATGGCTGCCGTCGCAGCGTTGCAGGATGGCGGCCGCGCTGTCGTTGAGCGTGACCATGCCTTCGGGATACAGCAGGATCCAGCTTTGCTGGGCGTCTTCCCACTGCAGGCGGAAGTTCCGGTGCAGCGTTGGCTTGGTCAGGTCGGCTTCGGTCGGGGTCATGGGCAGGCGAGTTGGATGGCGTCGAGCATCGACCACAGGATGTCGAGCTTGAATTTCAGGATCTCCAGCGCGCGCTGCTGCTGCTCGTGCGTGCGGAAGTAGCCAAGGGTCACGCGCAGGCCGTGATCGACGTCGCGCTGCGCGAGCGGAATGCGGGAGCGGAAATAATCCAGACCTTGCGCTTCGATCCAGGGATAGTGCCCAGGCCAGCCGGCGAGGCGCTCCTTGTGGATCCGCGGGGCGAACATCTCCGTCAGGGAGGAGCACACGGCCTCCTGCCAGGGCGCGCGGCGCGCGAAGTTCACATAGGCGTCGACGGCGAAACGCACGCCGGGCAGTACATGCCGGTGCGACCACAGTTCCTCGCGCGTGAGCCCCACCGCCAGGCCCAGCCGCAGCCAGGCTTCGATGCCGCCTTCCTGGGTCTCGGTGCCGTCATGGTCCAGGATGCGCACGACCCACTCGCGGCGCGTCGCCCGGTCGGGGCAGTTGGAGAGGACGGCGGCGTCCTTGAGCGGGATGCTGGCCTGGTAGTAGAAGCGGTTGGCCACCCACGCGCGAATCTGCTCCGGCGTGCATTGCCCGGCCGCGAGGCGCAGGTTGAAGGGGTGGTGGATGTGATAGTCGGCTTCTTTCGCGCGCAGGCGCGCTTCGAATTCGGCGGTGCTCCAGGCCGTGGCTTGTGTCATAGCGTGATTTCCATGCCGTCGTATGCGACCTCGATGCCGTGGTCCGCCAGCAGGCTGCGCTGCGGCGAGTCTTCCACCAGGATCGGGTTTGTGTTGTTGATGTGGATCAGGATCTTGCGGGCCGCAGGCAGGCGGTCGAGTGCCTCGATCATGCCGCCGGGGCCGGACAGCGCGAGATGCCCCATGTCGGCGGCGGTCTTGGCGGAGAAGCCAAGCTGCTGCATTTCGTCGGCGCGCCAGAAGGTGCCGTCCACCAGCACCACGTCGGCACGGCGGAGTTCGTCGAGCACATGGGGTTCGATGCGGCCAAGCCCGGGCGCGTAGAAGGCGCGCCGGCCGGTGCCGGACTCGACGATGCGCAAGCCGATATTGTCGCCGCGCTGTGGCGCGTTGCGGTTCGGGGAGTAGGGTGGCGCCTTGCTCTCCAGCGGCACCGGGGTCAGCATCACGCCACGAAGCGGCGGCACCGTGAAGGGCGTGTCATCCAGAGCCAGTGTGTGCGTGTCCACCCCGCAGTAGTGCGACAGCATGCGCGTGAGCGGGAACGCCGTGCCGAGATTCTGCAATACCGCCGCGGTGGCGTAGAGCGGCAGCGCCTGCCGGTGCTCGCGCAGCATCAAGAGGCCGGTAACGTGATCGATCTGCGCATCCATCAGGACCACGCCGGCAATCCCTGTGTCGCGCGGATGGCGCGCCGGCTGCAGCGCCGGCGCGTGGCGCAACTGGTCGAGGATGTCGGGCGAGGCGTTGACCAGCACCCAGTCCTGTCCTTCGTCGGTCAAGGCGATCGAAGATTGGGTGCGCGGCGTGGCGCGCAGCGTGCCGTTGCGCACGCCATCGCAATTCTGGCAGTTGCAGTTCCACTGGGGAAAGCCGCCGCCGGCGGCCGAGCCCAGAACCCGGATTGTTGTCATGGCTGAGTCAGAAACTGAGTCGAAAGGCGGGGTCAATGTGCAAGTCATGAGCAAAAAGCCCGCCAGCGAGAAGAAAGGCCCGCCGGGGGCGGGCCTTGCCGGGACGGCACGGTCAGGCAAACGTGATCAGCGGTTGGCGATATACATCGTGATCTCGAAACCCAGGCGCAACTCTTTGTAGGAGGGGGTGGTCCAGTTCATGTCTCTTCCTTTGGGTGGCATAGTTAATGAATGCATCATCGGTTCTTCTTGCGGCGATCGCCGCGTTATCTCCGAGGCAACATCCATGCCCACAACGCCGGCGTCAACATCCTGCATTTTTCTCCGTACGCGGGATGGCCACCGCGTGCATGTGAGGCAGGCCGGGCTCTCCACGGGCGAGCCCTGGCTGGTGCTGCACGGCGGGCCGGGCAGCGGCTGCAGCCCGTCGATGCTGGCCTGGTTCGATTTGCCGTGGCACCGTGTGGTGATGCCGGATCAGCGCGGGGCGGGGCGCTCGCGGCCCGCCGGAAGGCTGCGCCGGAACACCGAGGGCGCGCTGCTGGCGGACCTGGAACAACTGCGCGAGGCGCTTGGCATTCCGCGCTGGGGCGTGGTGGGCGGATCCTGGGGGGCATCGCTGGCGTTGGCCTATGCCGCGCGCTTTCCAGCGGCGGTGGCAGCCCTGGTCTTGCGGGGGACGTTCCTGACCGGGCGTGACGACATCCATCGGCTTTTTTCACCGCGCCATGGTGGCGCCGGCATGCTGCGCCGCGTCACGGGACAAGGCGAGCGCGTGTCGGATGCCCGGGCGCGCCTGCTTACTGTATCCAGGGTGTTGCAAAGTGGTACGACTGTTCAAAAACTGGACACTGCGGGACATTGGCAGCGCATCGAGCGACACTTGCTGGGCCTTGGCCCGATGCAGCCGGGGCGGCGGCAGCCGAGGCGCGAGCGCATGGCGGTGGTGGACAAATATCGGGTCCAGGCGCACTACCTGCGCCGCCGCGCCGGGCTGGGCAAGCCGGCGCTGCTGAAGGCGGCGGCGGAGATCGGCTCGCGGGAGGCGCCAGTGACGCTGCTGCATGGCCGCGCCGATACGGTCTGCCGGCCAGCCAATGCCCTGCGTTTGCAGGCGGTCATGCCCCGGGCACGGATGGTCTGGGTACCCGGCGGACACCTGGCTTCAGGTGCCATGGCCGAGGCCGTGCGCACCGCCATCCGCGAGTCGGGCTGGCAGCGGTGATGGATCCCGCCCGCCGGGGTTTCATGGGCGCCCTGCTGGCGATGGCGCTCAATGGCGCCGGCCCGGCCGCTGTCGCTGGCCGTGTGGTGCTGGACCGGTTGCAGCCGGGTGTGTATGTGGCTCGTGCCGGCAATGCCGAGGTGGCGCGCGCCAACGCCGGGGAAGTGGTGCCGACCCTGGTCCATGTGACCGGCGCTGGCGTGCTGGTGGTCGATCCGGGCCCGCACCTGACCTGGGGGAACGGTTTGCTGGCGGCGATCCGGGCCGTGACCCCCGAGCCGGTGCGCTGGGTGGTTAACACCCATGCGCATCCGGAGAACGTACTGGCCAACGCCGCCTTGGCGTGCCTGCGGCCGCGCCCCGTGTTCCTGGCGTCGGCAGCCACCGCCAGCCTGATGGGGCAGCGCTGCGAGGCGTGCCTGGCCAGGCTTGCCGAGCAACTGGGGCCGGCCGTCATGCGAGGCACGCAGATCGTGCTGCCGGACCCCGCTTTGCGGCATGGCGACCGGCTGGCTACCGGCGGCACGGCATGGGAGGTACAGGTCCACGCGGCGGCACACAGCGCTTCGGATACGGTGCTGTATGCACCGCGGCGGCGGCTGCTATGCGTGGGCGGCCTGGCTTACCGCGAACGCGTTCCGGAGATGCAGGAGGCTTCCTTGCAGGGCTGGCGGCGCGCGCTTCGTGCACTCTCGGTCCTGCCGGCCGATGTCGTGGTGGGCACCGCGGTGGGGACGCCGGCGCAGATGTTGGCGCCGACGCTGGCTTATCTCGATGCGCTGGCCGAGGGCATTGCCGGCGCGCTGGCAGCGGGCGGCGACGCGGCGCGGATGCCCGGCCCGGCGGCAGGCAAGCCCTACTGCCGTTGGCGCTATTTCGCTTCGCGCCACCCCTTGAACGTGCAGCACGCCTGGCGCGAGCTGGAGGACCTGTGGATGCACGGCGAGCCGCTGGCCTGAGCGCCGCCCGCGGCGTAGCGGGTGTTGGGGGCAAGTGCGCACGGACCGCGCCCCACCAGGGGTAGCGACCGGCGCTTAGGGGGCGCTCAGCCTTCGTGATGGGGCAGCGCGCTGGCCTCATCCATTTTCCGGTAGACCGTGTTGCGCGAGATGCCCAGCGCCTTGGCTGCTGCGGAGATATTGCCGTGGTGCGCCTTGACCGCGGCGATGACGGCCAGCGATTCGACGTCGGCCAGGCGGGTCGGTTGGGCGCGCGGCGCCATTTCCAAGGCGCAAGTGCGATCCGGTGGGGCGTCCGGTGCCACCGCAGCGCCGGGGGGCACGCTGGCGACCCGGCGCGCCTGCCGGTCTTCCAGGAAGTCATCGGGCAGGTGGTCCTCGGTGATCTCGGTCTCGCCTTCGGCCATCAGCCGCGCGGTGCGCAGCAAGTTGCCAAGCTGGCGGATATTGCCCGGCCAGTGATAGGTGCGGAACATCTCCATTACCGATTCACTGATGCGCAGCACACTGGCTTCCTGGCCCTCGTGCAACAACTTGTTGGCCACTACATCAAGGTCGCTGCGTTCGCGCAACGCCGGCAACCGCACCACGAGGCCGTTCAGGCGATAGTAAAGGTCTTCCCGGAACAGGCCATTTGCTACCTGATCGCGCATATTGCGATTGGTGGCGCAAACCACCGAAACATCGACATGGATCACCTTGCTGCTGCCCAGCGGCGTGATCGCGCGCTCCTGAAGCGCACGCAGCATGCGCGCCTGCAGGTGCAGCGGCATATCGCCGATTTCGTCGAGGAATAGGGTGCCCCCGTTGGCGAGCAGCATCTTGCCGATGCCGCCCTTCTTGCGGGCGCCGGTGAAGGCGCCTTCCTCGTAGCCGAACAGCTCGGATTCGATCAGCGTCTCGGGAATCGATGCGCAGTTGACCGCAATGAAGGGCCCGGCATGGCGCGGGCTGTCGGCGTGGATGGCGCGCGCCAGCAGTTCCTTGCCGGTGCCGGTTTCCCCCAGCACCATAACGGGAATATCCTTTCCGATTACCTTACGCAGCTTGGTGATGACGCCCTTGATCTGGGCGTCGCCGGTGTCGAGGTCGTCCAGGCCGGCGCACCGCTGCGCCGGGGCTGTGGCCGGGCGGCGGGGCAGGGCGGCGGCTTCATGCATGCCGTGCGCTTCCCGCGCCTCGGCACCGCCGGGAACGGTGGCAGTGGATGCCTTCCACTGAATGCGCGCACTGACCTTGACACCGCTCGGAAGCGGCAAGCGTACTATGCCTGCGGGCGCCCTGCGCTCTGTGTCGAACAATTGCGACATCGACAGGCCGAACAGCGAAGAGAACGTGTGCGCGTGCAGTGCGCTAACCGACAACCCGAGCTGGAACTGCGCGCTACGGTTGGCGGAGAGGAAGCGGCCGCCCGGCGTAAAGGAGGCGATGCCTTCGACCAGGGTGCCGATGAACTCGGCGCGGGAGTGGAAGCGCACGCAGACCATGTCCTGGAAGGCATTGGCAAAGAGCTGGTTCTCGATCATTTGCGCGGACATCCGCACCAGCGCCATGGTGTGCTTGTGGAATCCGCGCTGATCGCCCGTTACATCCAGCGCGCCGACGGTCTTGCCGTAGGCGTCGAGGATGGGCATGCAAGAGCAGGTGAGGAAGCGGTTGGCCTCCAGGAAATGCTCCGCGCCGTGTACCAGCGTGGCCTTGTTCTCGGCCAGCGCGGTGCCGATGGCATTGGTGCCGCGGCTTTCCTCCGACCACAGCGCTCCGGGCTGCAAGGCCACCTTGTTGGCCTTGGCCAGGAAATCGTCATCGCCCAGCGAGTGCAGGATCAGGCCGGCGGCGTCCGTCAGGATCACCATGCTCTGCGTGTTGACGATCTGGTCATAGAGCGTCTCCATCACCGGCAGAGCGTAGGTGAACAGCGACTGGCTGCGCTCTATCTGGGTCTTCAGCTCGCTCTGCAGCACCGGGCAGAAGTCCGGCGACTCATAGGGACGCAAGCCATAGGACTCGGAACGCTGGTGGGCCTGGGCGATCAGGTCGGGCCGGTTGCCCTCCTCCGCGCTGGCCGATGCGGCCGGCGTGGCGACGGGCTCATGCTGGCCGGCGGCCGCTTGGAAAGTCATTTTCTGTCTCCTGTGGAAATCGCCCGCGATCTGTGCGCGGGTCGCGCCGGGTCCTGGCGTGGTCGACAGGGCCCGGAAGTGTTGCGTCATGAAGCAAAACGCTTGCCAGGTGTTGCATTCCAGGGCACTTGTTCAGGAATGCTGCGCTGCACGCCAGCCATTTGCCGGGGCCGGGGCCGGTTTATGGCCCACATAGCGCTTGGTATGGCTTTTGCGGAAGTCACCTCCAAAACATGGTTCAACGACTGGAGGTGACCCTGATGAAAACACCACGCCGCATGCTTGTCCTGCTCTCGGTCTGCACGCTTTTGTCCGGGGCGATCCCCGCGACTGTCTCCGCCCATGGCGACGTCACGCCGCAAGCCGTGGATACCAAGACACTACCTCAACTAGGTGAGCAATGGCGTCCGGATAATCCATACCGGACCGGAGATGCGCAGCAAGAAGCCATGCGTATCGGTACGTCGGCCTACAATCAGAACTGCGCGCGCTGCCATGGGCTGGAAGCGGTGTCGGGCGGCATCGCGCCGGACCTGCGCAAGCTCGACGGCGATTGCACGTCGCTGGCCGACGCGAAGAAGAAGCAGGCGTGCATGGGCGAGATCTCGCAGTACTTCACCACCACCGTGCGCAAGGGGCGCACTCGCGACGGCCGGGTCTACATGCCGCCGTTCGAAGGCGTGCTGAGCCAGGAAGCGGTCTGGGCGATCAAGACCTATCTGGAATCGCGGCGCGAATAAGGGTGTTGGCCCCCCGGCGCCCAAGGGCGTTGAGCCGGAAACCGGACGGCATTGCCGGCCTGATCCAGGAATGACTGGATTCACGGATTCACGGATTCACGATCAATACAAGAGACCAGGAGACTTCCCATGCGCGCCTGTCCTGTCCGGGACGCCGCTCCGTCCAAGCCCGTCCCATTGCCTTCCCGTCGCCTGGGCGGCGCCCTGTTGGCGCTCGCAGCGCTGCTTTGCGCACAGCCCTCGCTGGCGGATATGGCGAAGATCCGCCAGAGCGTTACCTTGAAGGTCGCGGTCTATAAAGGCCTGCCGCCATTCTCTACCGAGCAGGGCAACCCGCTGCCCGGCATTGACGTCGCGCTGGCCAAGGCCCTTGGCAAGCAGATGGGGCTGTCCGTATCGCTGCTGCCCTTCGATGCCGATGAGAACATGTCGGACGACTTGCGCAGTATGGTCTGGCGTGGCCACTACCTGGGCTACGGGCCGGCGGACGTGATGCTGCACGTGCCGGTCGACCGCGCGTTCATGCGCGAGAACGACAAGGCGCTGATCTTTGCGCCTTACCACCGCGAGATGTTCGTGCTGGTTCATGACCGGGAGCGCATTCCCGAGGTCCGGCACCTGGAGGACCTGGCCGGCCAGCCGACCGGCGCGGAGGCGGGCTCGGCCGGCGCCAACGCTCTGCTGTCAGGGGCGCAGGGCGCGCTGCGCGACAAGGTGAAGATCTATGCCGGAGCCGATGTGGCCCTGCGCGCGTTGTTTGCCGGTGAGATCGCCGCTGCAATGGTCACGCGCGCCCAATACGAAAGCGCACTGAAGGCGTCCGGCCAGTCTGCCGCGCGCTTTGCCACGGTGGACGTGGCTTCGCCACTGCTGCCCGCGCGCGGCTGGGCCATCGGCATGGCCGTCAAGGCCGACGAGCGCGAGCTTGCCGATTCGTTGCGCAACGCGCTGGATGAGCTCCGCCGCAGCGGCGAGCTGCAGCAGATCTTCGCGCAGTACGGTGTGTCGTTGCAAACGCCATGAGATTCTCCTGCTGTTGGGCGTGCGGAACTCGACCTGGCATCAAGTGAGGATTGGCCAAAGGGTAGGGCGCGCAGCCTCTCAAGGTCATGGCCGTTGAAGTGATCGAGCGCAAAGCGGTGCCAGCGGCTCGGCCTGTAATGGTCCTCTGGCGCGTGTCTCGGAAATGGCCCTGGGGGCCGGCTGCCACCTGACTACTCGAACGTCACATCTTTACTACACTTCAGGAGAGCGGATCCCGTCATCCGACGCAATGCTGGAAGTCTTGTTTGGTGGGCCTCCATCAGCGTTGGTCCCGAGCCAACGCTCGAGCAAGCGCTGGTTACGACACTCCACGCGACACCCGCGCAAGCCGGTACCCGGCGGGTATGCTCCGGTCCGCGTCACTAGGGAGCTTTGGGATGGCTGGGAATATCCGTAAGCAGACCGGTAATGGCGAACAAAAGCCAATTGCACTCGCTTTGCAGGGCGGCGGGATGCACGGTGCGTTTACGTGGGGAGTCCTTGACCGGTTGCTCGAAGATGGGAGATTTGCCATCGAAGGCGTCAGTGCAACGAGTGCGGGGGCGATGAATGCCGCCGTGCTCGCCTACGGTCTGCTGCAAGGCGGGCACGACCGGGCGCGCGAGGCGCTGCACGAATTCTGGCTCGCCATCGCGCAATCGGCAGAGAGGTATAGCCCGCTGCGTTGGATGCCGTGGCTGAAAGGGTCGCATAGCTTTGGGCTGAACCACTCGCCCTTGTATGCGATGGCGGACATCGTTCTTCGTATCCTGTCGCCATACCAGTTCAATCCCGATAACATGAATCCGCTGCGGGATGTGCTGGAGAAGCAGGTCGATTTTGCGGTGTTACGCAAGCAATGCCCGATACAGCTTTATCTGTGTGCGACCAATGTTGAGACCAGCAGAATACGCATCTTTTCGAGCGAGGACATTTGCGTTGAAGCCGTGCTGGCTTCCGCCTGTCCGCCAACCCTGTTCCAGGCTGTGTCAATCGATGGTGAGTACTTTTGGGATGGCGGCTATGTTGGCAATCCGGCCATTTTCCCGCTGATCTATCACTGCAATACAAGCGATGTCGTGATTGTCCACATCAATCCGATCGTACGCCATGGCGTGCCAACCACTGCCGCCGAAATCCTCAATCGCGTCAACGAAGTGAGCTTCAACTCATCGCTCATGCGAGAGATGCGCGCGATTGCCTTCGTGACTTCGCTCATCCAGCGAGGCAAGGTCGAGCGGGGCGAGATGAAGGAAATGCTGATTCACTCAATCAGGTCCGATGAGACGATGAGCGCTCTCGGTGTGTCGAGC
This sequence comes from Cupriavidus sp. 8B, assembly GCF_054589115.1. Taxonomy (NCBI): domain Bacteria; kingdom Pseudomonadati; phylum Pseudomonadota; class Betaproteobacteria; order Burkholderiales; family Burkholderiaceae; genus Cupriavidus; species Cupriavidus sp. 8B. The sequence continues at coordinate 40,307 of NZ_BAAILO010000653.1, forward strand.
AAGTACAACGCAGACTGGGACTTCCTTTGCGACCTGCGTGACAAGGGGAAGACTGAGGCCGATGCATGGATCAAAGAAAACTACGAGAATGTCGGCCAGCGCTCGAGCATTGACATCGGAAAGGAATTCCTTTGAGGGCTACGATTGGGCCACCGATGAATTGGCAGGGTAACTCACGGGGCCACCGGATCGTCATTGGTGGGTTGTCCCCCGCTCTCCAATCGGGAGGGCCATCGCTTCAGGTCAGATCAGCCAGTAGTGCCTTGGCTTGTTGCCAGTCGGCGACGTCAAAGCCCTCGCTGAAGGCTCCATGGATCGCGGTCAGGGTCTGGCGCGCGGCGTCCATCTTTCCCTGGCGTCGCCATAGCTGGGCCAGGCTCAGCGCGGCTTGCAACTCCAGTGACCTGGCACCCTGATCGCGGGCGACGGCGATTGCCTTGTGAAAACAAGCCTCAGCGTCTTCGCGGCCGGCGAACGCGCGGGATCCCACGCTCGACTGCTGGAGTATCAGTTCGCCTTTGAGCCGATGCAGCGTCGCTTCGTCAAGCCGCTCTCCCGTCTCTTCCGTCAAGGCTAGAGCCTCGGTCAGCGCCTCCAGTCCGGCGTGGAGGTCCCCGGCTGTCCGATAGGCTTCAGCGAGCAGAGCCAGTAGGTTCGGCCTTCCCAGTGCCGCGCCAGTCACCTCGTAGGCGGTGAGGCCCTGGTGAATCTGGGCAATTCCCTGCTCATGCCTACCGTGTTCGGCCAGCGCCCAGCCTTGCAGGACTGTTCCCCACGCGAGATAAATGGGAAACCCCTGATCACCCGAGACAGCGATGGCGGCCTCAGCGTACTCGCGGGTCAATTGCACCTCACGCCGACATCGGTGCACTTCGGCCGCGAAGACAAGGCAAAGTGCGAGGTTAAAGGCGTCAGGGCGCTGCTTGGCCAGAGCCAATGCCTCGTGGCAGCGCGTGCGAGCCAGATCCGGCAGGCCCAGATACCAAAGAATCCAACCCAACGTGCTCCTGGCATGTACGGCTGGGTCTCGCCCATAACCCAGAAGAAAGGCATAGGCCGGCTGGTCCGGGCGGTGCAGTGCCAGCACCTGCTCCATGTGGCTGCGGGCCACACTGAGCTGGCCCAGACGGAATGTGGTCGCCCCGAGCACGCGATGCGCCTCCGCGAGCTGCTCCGGCTTCTGCGTATCCAGAGCCATGCCAAGCAGCCGTTCCCCAAGCGGCTGCGCAACCTTGTACTGCGCCCGCAATTGATAGAACGCCCATAGTCCAAGCTGCGCCGAGAAGAAATATGGCGTTTGCCCACCTTGTTCGCACAATGCCAGCGCGCGCCTGTAAGTTGCCTCCACTTCCGGGGCGGCCTGACCCCGGGTGGCAATCAAGGCCGGCCCGAGCGTTAGTAGCAGCGTGAGTTCCTCGCATGCGCGCTCGGGAGTGTCGGGCAGTCGCTTGAGCAATTCAACGGCTGTGCTGAGGTGATGCATCGCTTCGCCCTGGGCAGAACGCTCGAGGGCCTGCTGGCCGGCACAGTGCAGGTACTTCACTGCCTTCGGGATGTTGCCGCTATGGCTGTAATGGTGTGCGAGCTCGCTGCAGTAGTCCTTTAACCGACTCCCGAACAGGGTCTCGATGGCCTCGGCGGTGCGCTCGTGAAGCGCGCTGCGTCGCTCGGTAAGCAGGGAGTTGCCGGCAACTTCCTGAGTGAGTGCGTGCTTGAAAGCGTACTCCACATCCGGGAATGCGGGTCGCTCGTAAATGAAATCGCCCGCCCGCAGGTCGGCGAGAAGAGGGCGCAGCTTGTCGTCATCCAGCGCGGTGACGTGCTGGATGAGACTCAAAGGAAATTCCTTGCCGATCACGGCCAGGCTCTGCAGCAGTTCCTTCTGGACGAGGGGGAGCCGATCGATGCGGGCTGCAAGCACGCCCTGGACGGTGGTGGGGATATGCAGTGAGGTAGGCGCCGTCTCAATGCGGTAGCACCCGGGCTGGCCAAGCAGGGCTTTCTCCTCGACCAGGGTCTGGACCACTTCCTCCATAAAGAACGGGTTGCCTTCGGTCTTGTCCAGGATGAGCCGTTTCAGGGGTGCGAGAGCGCGATCATCGCCAAGCAGCGCGGTGAGCAGTCCCTGGGCTTCGGTCGGGCCCAGAGGCTCCAGATGCAGTTGGACGTAATAGCCTCTGGGGTCCCAGTCATGGGAGTACTCCGGACGGTAGTTGACAAGCAGGACGATCCTCGCACCCGGCACATAGTCGATGAGGATATTGAGGAAGGCCTCGGTTTCGCTGTCCAGCCATTGCAGGTCTTCGAAAAGGAGTTCGAGCGGCTGGTTGAGGCTTTCGCGGACCAGCAGGCTTGCAATCGCTTCGAACGTGCGCTGGCGCCGGATGGCAGCGTCCATGGTCGGCAGTGCTGAGCCGGGCTCGACGGATCCGAGCAGGTAGAGCAGGTAGGGCAAATGGTCTTCCAGCGCCCGCTCCAGGGTGAGTAGCTTGCCGGTGACCTTCTCACGGCAGCTTCGATCGTTGTCCTGCGGGGTGATTTGAAAGTAATTTCTCAGCAGCTCGATCAGCGGCAAATAGGCAAAGGCCTTGCCGTGCGAAACCGAGAACGTCTCCAGCACAAGGCAGCCTTGCTGTGATCGTGCCTTGAACTCGTGGAATAGCCGCGATTTTCCTACCCCGGCCTCGCCCACCACCCCGACGACTTGTCCATGCCCTGCCTTGGCCAGCTCCAAGGCGTTGTGCAATTGTTCCATTTCGCTCTGGCGTCCCACAAAGCGGGCCAGACCGCGGTGCGCCGCCACTTGCATGCGCGTGCGCAATGCCCCGAGGCCCAGTACCTCATAGACCGCAAGCGGATCCCGGACGCCTTTTACGTGGGTGGTCCCCAGCGCCTTGAATTCGAAATACCCCTCGGTGAGCTTATGGGTAGACTCGCTGACGAGGATGGACGCCGGTGTGGCAATGCCTTCCATGCGCGAGGCGATGTGGATTGTGTGGCCCACAGGATCGTAGTCCGTGTGCAGGTCGTCCGTGCGGATCGAGCGCACCAACACCTCGCCGGTGTGGACACCGACGCGGATCTGAAGCGGTATGCCTTTGTCCAAACGCACTCGGTCACTGTGACTACGCATCGCTTCCTGCATGCGTAGCGCTGCGAATAGTGCCCGCAGGGCATGGTCCTCGTGGGCAATGGGGGCGCCGAACAGGGCGAGAATGCCGTCACCCAGGAACTTCGCTACGTAGCCCTCATAGTGGTGCACGGCCCCCATCATCAGCGTCACGACGGGGTCGATCAGGTGACGCGCCTCCTCGGGATCCAGGTCCTGGATCAATGCCGTCGAGCCAGCCATATCGGCGAACAGCGCCGTGATGGTCTTGCGTTCGCCGTCCGTCCCGCCCCTGGCTTCCATGGCCGCCTGCTCCGCCCGGATGCGCTCGGCCAGATGGGGAGGCGTGTAGTGAACAGGGGCCGAAGCGGCGGACTTAGGCGCTGGAAGCGACTCTGACGGGTCGCCGTTCAGGGGCGAGCCACATGCGCTGCAGAAATTTGCGGCAGGGCTGGACTCCTCGCCGCAACGCGGGCAGATCCGTGCAAGCTTGGCCCCGCAATGCTCGCAGAAGTTGGCCCTCGCGAGGTTCTCGCCCCCGCAATCTGTGCAGCGCATATCGCCTCCTGACTGCAATCGCCTGCCTCAGATGATTAGACGCGTCATTGGCTTCGTTAGCAAGGCGGGGGGGCGATGGCCCTGGCGCAATGAATTGCGAGTGGAGAGGATTATTCTGTTGGCGGTGACGGGAGTTTGTCGTTCCCCTGCTGCGCCGAGCCAGGCGGGCAGCATGAGGTGGCGGGGAAGGGCGCGCGCCAGCGCGCGGATGACCACCGGTGAAGCGGCCAGCGAAGGGCCCGACATTGCATAAGGCTCAGGCCGAGTACCCCGCCGGGCGCATTCGTACATCCATGCCGAAGGGAGCAGGCGCGCCGGCAGCGCGGCGTCCCGGGCTCATTTTGGCGCGCCCTAATATTCATCAATAATATTGAACAACTGCTACGACTAATTCATCACTTTGCCGTCGTTCTTTGCCATAAAGTTCAACCCATGGACGGCGTAACAACAAAGACGACGTTCAAAAAAAATCAATCAAATGGACAAGCAAAGGGAAATGATCATGACCAACGCCAAGCTCGAAGTGCTGACCCCGGACAACAGCCAACTGATCTTCATCGACCACCAGCCGCAGATGGCCTTCGGCGTGCAGTCGATGGACCGCCAGGCGATGAAGAACAACGTGGTGGGCCTGGCCAAGGCCGCCCGCATCTTCAACATCCCCACGGTCATCACCACGGTGGAGAGCGAGTCCTTCTCCGGCTACACCTATCCCGAACTGCTTGACGTATTCCCTGGCCAGAAGACGCTGGAACGCACCTCGATGAACTCGTGGGACGACCAGAAGGTGCGCGACGCGCTGGCCGCCAACGGCCGCAAGAAGATCATCGTGGCCGGTCTGTGGACCGAGGTCTGCAACACCACCTTCGCGCTGTCCGCGATGCACGACAGCGACTACGAGATCTACATGGTGGCCGATGCCTCCGGCGGCACCAGCAAGGAAGCGCACGACTACGCCATGCAGCGCATGGTGCAGGCGGGCGTGGTGCCGGTGACCTGGCAGCAAGTGCTGCTCGAATGGCAGCGCGACTGGGCCCACCGCGACACCTACGACGCGGTGATGAAACTGGTCAAGGAACACTCGGGCGCCTACGGCATGGGCGTGGACTACGCCTACACCATGGTGCACAAGGCCGCCCAGCGCACGGCCACGCCGCACGAGTCCATCGCGCCGGTGCCGGCCCGCTGACAGGGCGACAGGCGTGGCGGCCTATCAGCGGGCCGCTACGCCGGGGGTGCGACGCCCATGATGCGCAATCTGATGGCGTGCGCAATCCCCCCAAGAGAGGGGAGGTCAGCGCTATTTTCCAAGTCGGGTGATCGTCGTGGCCGCTGCAGCGCATCCCGACAGCCCTCGGTGCCATCGCCGGCGCAGCCGCCCATGCCTGTGCACATGCCTGTGCAAATTCCGAAGGCGGTGTATCCGCGTCGGATCATGCGAGCACCGCGGTCTTTTGCTGACTATTCTTTGCAATTGATGTTGGTCAGGGCTGGTAGCCTGTTTGCCCTCAACATCTGCATCCGATCTCCGACCCATGACAACCATTCTCGCCATCGCCGTTGCTTGCGGCGCATTTCTCAGGCTCTGCGTCGCGTCTCCTTATGAAGAGGCATTCGGGCTGGGTAGGTGCGACGTGGGCGGCCTCAGCGAGGTCCTGGCGCAGGGGCACGATAGTGACGGTGACGGTCAATGGCCGTGCGCTCGAGGCATGGCTGCGGATCATTGTCCGAGTTGATGGTTAGCATGGCGAAGCCGAACACATCTGCACTGGCCTCGCCAGCCCACGCGCGCCTCAGACCGGCAAAAAGCAAACTCGCGCGCGCAACTAACCCACCTTGGTGTCAATGGCAAGGCTGGTAAATGCCCGTTGCAAATTCGAACAGAATGTTAGGTACCTCGGCGCTACAGTGGCCATTCCCATGCCTGAAGGCATTCTAGGAGGTACACGAATGAAGCAACATCTGGCGAAATCCCTGTTGATGGCTGGCGCGATGATCGCGTCCTACCCGCTGTTCGCGCAGCAGGCCCAGCCCATTCAGCCGACCCAGCCGATGCCAACGACTCAGCCGATGCAATCCGCCCAACCTATGCAAGCCATGCCCTCGGCAGCGCCATTGGCCCAAGGGGCGCTGCCAGCCGCACGCGATCCCTATGCGCAGGGTGCCGGACAGTCGGCTCAGCCGGCCATGGCGCCCGCACCAGTCGACCCGACACTGGCCCGCAGCCCCAGCCCGGCAATGGACCCCGCCAGTATGAGCCTGGCACCCGATGCGCTCGGAACGCGCCTTGGCCAGCGCAATCTTTTCCTCGACGGCGCCTGAGCACCTCGCAGCCTTCTTGCACGCTGAAAGTCTGGACCACCACTGCGGAGCGTAGCGTCCGGTAAGCCGGGCAGCGTTCCGCGATGGACAGCAGCGCGGCGCACTGCACCGCCTCTCGGGACGAGTGGCGGTGCGATGCCTCGTTGAGGTCCAGGGCACATTGGCCTTGGGGTCCCGGCCGCTCGGTGTCCCGACCATCTGGCCGGGTGCCTGTGGCGGTCAAGTGGCCAATCACGACGCGGCAGTCGCCTTGGTAGCGCGTATCGAGGGCCATGCTAGGATCGTGTCGGTCATTGGGAGATGTCATGGTTCAGAAGCTATTCGAAGAACTACCGGTGGACGAGCAAGAGGACTTCGAGTCGGCGTGCAAGAAGCATGGCCGGATCCGCGAAGAATTTACGATCGTCTTTGACGAAGGCAACCCTTCCAAGGACGGCGTAAGCCCCATTTCCCGTGAGGTGACCGTGGCGGCAAATCTCACCGGTGCCCGCCAGCACTACGCTGCTGGAAGCGGTACGTCCTGGACCGTCGAGTTCGAGCGAGACCTCGATCGCGGCTTTTTCTGGGAAACCTACGACTAGGTTGATACCGCCTGCGCCGGCTGTACCACCGACAGGGCAATGACATCGGCCCACCGGACCCTCCGCGTGGGCGACAGCAATGACAATGCTGCAAGGCCATGATTTAGAGAGGTCCCGGCCCGGAATGCGACCCGTTCTTGAGCAACGCCGAAGCCTTACCCAAAGGTCTCCTCCCATCACCTCCATCACCTCCATCACCTCCATCACCTCCATCGGGTCCACATAGAGGGCGATCATCCGAATAAGGGTCTCCGCCGATCCCCTGAGGCCGACATCCTCTGACTGCCGGCCGAGCCACGCGTGACTTGCCGGATTCGATAAGCGGTGGACTGGACGTCGCATCGCCGCGGAGTCCTTCACAGGAACTATACAGAACCAATTCAGTTCTAATTAGCAACGATAGTTTGGGGTGAAGATGCTCAGACTAAGCAAACTGACCGACTACGGCACGGTGATCATGACGCACATGGCGCGGGAGCCGGGCCGGATCTGCAGTGCCGCCGAGGTTGCGGCCGAGATTGGCGTGCCGATGCCCACAGCGAGCAAGATCCTCAAGATGCTTGCGCGGCAAAAGCTGCTGCATTCGCTGCGCGGCGCGAAGGGCGGTTACCTGCTGGCACGGCCGCCGCAGGAGATCTCGATCGCGCAGGTGATCGACGCCATGGAAGGCCCTGCCGGCATGACCGAATGCAGCATTGCAGCCGGCTTGTGTGCCCAGGAAGGAACCTGTTCCATCCGTGCGAACTGGCAGCGGATCAGCCTGGCGATCTTTCATGCCCTGGATGGCGTAACGCTGGCAGACATGACGCAACCGACGTTGCATCCGGTCGATATCGGCACGCTGCACGCCTGGAAGGCGGCAGGCCGCAAGCAGGCGTTCGAGTGACGCATGGCAATCGAAGGCAGAACATGGCAACCCCGGCGCACAAGCTCGACGAACTGATCAGCCAAGGCTATCAGCACGGTTTCTACACGTCCGTGGCAACGGACACGGTGCCATGCGGGCTGAACGAGGACGTGATCCGCATGATCTCGGCCATGAAGGACGAGCCGGAATTCATGCTTGACTGGCGCCTCAAGGCCTATCGTCACTGGCTGACGGTGTCCGAGCCGCACTGGGCGACAGTCAGGCACCCGCCCATCGACTACCAGGCCATTGCGTACTATTCCGCGCCAAGCTCCCAAAAGGCCGGGCCCAAGACGCTGGACGAGGTCGATCCAGAACTCCTGCGCACCTACGAGAAGCTGGGTGTGCCCCTGCGGGAACGCGAGTTGCTCGCGGGCGTCGCCGTGGATGCGGTATTCGACAGCGTCTCGGTAGCCACCACATTCAAGGCGAAACTGGGCGAGCTCGGCATCATTTTCTGTTCGTTCTCGGAGGCGGTGCGGGAGCACCCCGAACTGGTGCGGCAGTACCTCGGCACGGTCGTGCCCTACACCGACAACTACTTCGCCACGCTCAACTCGGCTGTGTTCAGCGACGGGTCGTTCTGCTATATCCCCCCCGGAGTACGCTGCCCGATGGAGTTGTCCACTTACTTTCGCATCAATGCCCAGAAGACCGGTCAGTTCGAGCGTACCCTGATCATTGCCGACGAGGGCGCTTATGTCAGCTATCTGGAAGGCTGCACCGCCCCGATGCGCGACGAAAACCAGCTGCATGCCGCGGTGGTGGAACTGATCGCGCTGGAGGATGCGCAGATCCGGTACGCGACGGTGCAGAACTGGTATCCGGGCGACAAGGAAGGCAAGGGCGGTATCTATAACTTCGTGACCAAGCGCGGCGACTGCCGTGGCGCCCGTTCGAAGATTTCATGGACCCAGGTCGAGACCGGATCGGCCATTACCTGGAAGTACCCAAGCGTGATCCTGCAGGGCGACGACTCGGTCGGGGAGTTCTATTCCGTGGCGCTGACCAACCACTACCAGCAAGCCGACACGGGCACCAAGATGACCCACCTCGGCAGGAATACCCGGAGCACGATTCTCTCCAAGGGCATTTCGGCCGGCCACGGCCAGAACGCATACCGTGGGCTGGTGAAGATGGCGAAGAGCGCCAGCGGCGCGCGCAACTACTCGCAGTGCGACTCGCTGTTGCTGGGCGACAAATGCGCGGCCCACACCTTTCCGTATATCGAGGTGAAGAATGCCACTGCCCGCGTCGAACACGAGGCCTCCACCTCGCGCATCGGCGAGGACCAGCTGTTCTATTGCCAAAGCCGCGGCATCGGCCCCGAAGACGCGGTATCGATGATCGTGAACGGCTTTTGCAAGGAAGTGTTCAAGGAACTGCCGATGGAGTTCGCGGTGGAAGCACAGAAGCTGCTGGGCGTTAGCCTGGAGGGAAGCATCGGCTAGGGAGCGCGCGGGCCGCGCCGCCTCGGAGCCGCATTGGCGTCATGTCGGAGCCACATTGGAGCAACAAGCCAGCCATGCTTGAAATCCGCAACCTGCACGTCTCAGTCGACGACAAGCCCATCCTGCACGGCATCGACCTCACCGTGAAGGCTGGGGAAGTGCACGCCATCATGGGCCCCAACGGCTCCGGCAAGAGCACCCTTGCCCATGTGCTGGCCGGGCGGGACCGCTACGTCGTGAGCGCGGGCGAAGTCCTCTACGACGGCGCGAACCTGCTTGGCATGCCGCCCGAAGAGCGGGCGCGCGCGGGCGTCTTCCTGGCCTTCCAGTATCCGGTGGAAATCCCCGGCGTTTCGAACATCTATCTGCTCAAGGCGGGACTCAACGCGATCCGCAAGCATCGCGGCGAGCCGGAGCTGGATGCCATGGACTTTCTCGCGCTGGTCAAGGACAAGCTCCGGCTCATGGAGATGGACCCAAGCCTGCTTTACCGCTCGGTGAACGAAGGCTTCTCCGGTGGCGAAAAGAAGCGCAACGAGATTCTGCAGATGGCGGTGCTCGAACCCCGGCTCGCCATTCTCGACGAGACCGACTCCGGCCTCGACATCGACGCGCTCAAGATCGTCGCCAGCGGCATCGGCGCCATGCGCGGCCCGCAACGCGCCATCGTGCTGGTTACCCACTACCAGCGGCTGCTCAACTACATCGTGCCGGATCGTGTGCACGTACTGGCGCAGGGCCGCATTGCCAGGTCCGGCGGGCCCGAACTGGCGCTGGAACTGGAGCGTCATGGCTATGTGGGAATGGAGGCGCAGGCCTTCACCGTTACGGAGGCGTCGGCATGAGCGCAACCGGGGTGGAACACTATCTTGCCGAGTTCGCCCGCGTCGAGGCTGCGTTGCCCGGCCGGCGGCTGCCCTGGCTCGCGCGCATGCGCCAACAGGCGCGGGAACACTTCGCGCAAGCCGGGTTTCCGACGCTGCGCCACGAGGACTGGAAATACACCAGTGTGGCCGCGATCGAGAGGAGCCGCTTTACCGCAGGGCCGACGCAGTCCGACGCCAAGCCGGACGCCCTGGCTGCGCGGATCGAGTCGCTCGCCTTGCCCGGCGCGCACCTGATGGTATTCCTCGACGGCCACCACCAGCCGCAATGGTCACGCATCGGCATGCTGCCAGCAGGGGTTGAACTCCTCAGCCTCGCCGCCATGCTGGAGCGCACGCCCGAGCCCGTGGAAGCGCTGCTTTGCCGCGGCGTGAGCGACTACCCGTCCGGCTTTGCCGCTTTGAACACCGCGTTCATGGTCGATGGCGCTTATATCCGCCTGGCCGCAGGCACCACTCCCGACCAGCCGATCCACCTGCTGTTCATCGCCACGGCACCGGAGCAGGTCACCCATACGCGTAATCTCGTGATGGCGGAAGCAGGCAGCCGGGTCTGCATCGTGGAACACCACGTGGGTGTGGACGGCCTCGCTTATTTCACCAACAGCGTCACCGACATCGTTGCCGCGCGTGACGCGCAGGTCGAGCATCACAAAGTGCAGCAAGAGAGCCTCAAGGCGTTTCACATTGCCGGCGTGAAGATGGACCAGCAGCACGGCAGCCACTTCACCTCCAGTGCCTTCGCCCTGGGCGGCGCCCTGGCGCGGGTCGACATCCAGGTCGGGCTGAACGCCGAGCGCGCCGAATGCTCGCTCGACGGGCTGTACATGACCGGCGGGCGGCAGCATATCGACCACCACACGCGCATCGACCACGCCAGGCCGCAAGGCAAGAGCCGGGAGTTCTATAAGGGCGTGCTGGCCGGCGCCTCGCGCGCCGTGTTCAACGGCAAGGTGGTGGTGCATGCCGATGCCCAGCATACCGATGCGCACCAATCCAACCGCAACCTGCTCCTGTCCGAGAACGCCGAAGTCGATACCAAGCCACAGCTGGAGATCTACGCCGACGACGTCAAATGCAGCCATGGCGCCACCGTCGGCCAGCTCGAACCCGACCAGATCTACTACCTGCGTTCGCGCGGGCTGGACGACGCCTCGGCGCGGGCCCTGCTGACTTTCGCCTTCGCGGAAGAGATGGTCAACCGGCTAGGCCTGGCCTCCTTGCGCACGCGGCTGGAGACGCTCTTGCGCGGCCACTTGCCCGAGCCGGTGAAGGTGCTGACATGAGCACGGCCGCGCATGAATTCAGGGCACTGTGGGGCACGGCCCCGGCCGCGGGCCTGGACGTCATGCGGCTGCGCTGGGATTTCCCCATCCTGCGGCAGATGGTCAACGGCAAGCCGCTGGTCTATCTGGACAACGCAGCCACCAGCCAGAAGCCACAGAGCGTGATCGACTGCGAGGCACATTACTACGCCGCGCTCAATGCCAACATCCATCGTGGCGTGCACACCCTGAGCCAGCTCGCGACCGATGCCTACGAGGCGGCGCGCGACGCGGTGCAAGGATTGATCCACGCGGCCCGGCGCGAGGAGATCGTGTTCGTGCGTGGCGCCACGGAGGCGATCAACCTGGTGGCGGCCAGTTTCGGACAACGCCTGCGGCCCGGCGACGAGATCCTGGTCAGCGCGATGGAGCACCATTCCAATATCGTGCCGTGGCAACTGGCGTGCGAGCGCACGGGTGCCATCCTGCGGGTGGCGCCGATCAACGACGCGGGCGAACTGCTGCTGGAAGAATTCGAGCGCCTGCTTGGCCCCCGCACCAGGCTGGTTGCAGTGACCCATCTCTCCAACGCCCTTGGCACGGTCAACCCGGTGCGGTACCTGATCGAACTGGCGCATGCCAGGGGCATTCCGGTACTGGTCGATGGGGCCCAGGCCGTGCCGCACTTCAAAGTCGATGTGCAGGCGCTGGATTGCGATTTCTACGCATTCTCGGGGCACAAACTCTACGGCCCCACCGGCGTTGGCGTGCTCTACGGCAAGGCCGCGCTGCTCGATGCCATGCCGCCTTACCAGGGCGGGGGCGACATGATTCGGGAAGTCACTTTCCGCAAGACCACTTACAACGACCTGCCCTTCAAGTTCGAGGCCGGCACGCCCAATATCGCCGGCGTAGTCGGCCTGGGCGCTGCGATCGACTATGTGAGTGCGGTGGGCCTGGACGCCATCGCGGCCCACGAGCACGCGCTGCTCGCCTACGCCACCGGGCAGGCGGCGCAGATTGCCGGCCTGCGCATCATCGGCACGGCGGCGGACAAGGCGAGCATTCTCTCGTTCGTCCTGGATGGCGTGCATCCCCATGACGCAGGCACCATCCTCGACCTGGAAGGCGTGGCGGTCCGTGCGGGCCACCATTGCGCGATGCCCGTGATGGAGAGGTTCGGCGTGCCTGCCACGGTGCGTGCGTCGTTCGCGCTATACAACACGCGGGAGGAGGTGGATGCGCTGTTGCGCGCCGTGCGCAAGGCACAGGAGGTATTTGCCTGATGTCCGATCTGCTCGATCTTTACCGGGAAGTTGTGGTCGACCACAGCCGCTCGCCGCGCAATTGCAGGCGGCTGATGGGCGCGAACCGCAGCGCCGAGGGGTTCAACCCCCTGTGCGGTGACCGGCTGACGCTGTACCTGAGGGTCAGCGACGGCGTGATCGAGGATGCGAGCTTCGAGGGTTCCGGCTGTGCCATCTCCACCGCCTCGGCATCGCTGATGACCGAGGCGCTCAAGGGTAAGACCGAGGCGCAGGCACAGGCGTTGTTCTCCGGCTTCCATGCGCTCGTGACCGGATCTGGCCCGGCGCAGGCCGGCGCGCCGCTGGGGAAGCTGGCCGTGCTGGGCGGCGTACGCGAGTTTCCGGCGCGTGTGAAGTGCGCGACGCTGGCCTGGCATGCCATGCACGCCGCCCTGCAAGGCAGCGCCCAGCCGGTCTCAACGGAGTGATGCGATGAGCATGATCGATTGGCTGCGCAAGGCCGAGGCACACGAAGCCAGGCTCGAGCCTGGCCTCGATACGATGGAGGGACGGGTGATAGAGGCGCTGCGCACCGTCTATGACCCGGAGATCCCGGTCAATATCTACGACCTGGGCCTGGTCTACAGCCTGTCCGTGGACGACGCCGCCGGCAAGGTGGGCATCCGCATGACGCTGACCGCGCCGGGCTGCCCGGTGGCGCAGACCTTCCCCGGCGTGGTCGAGAGTGCCGTCATGGAAGTCGGCGGCGTGGACGAAGTCGAGGTTGAACTGGTATGGGATCCGCCCTGGTCGCGAGAGCGGATGAGCGAGGCGGCGCGGCTGGAACTGGGGTTGCTCTGAAATGAGCGAATGGATCGATGTCGCTCCGGCCGACGAATTTGCGCCCGGGACTTGCCGCAGCGTTGACGTCGACGGCCTGCAGGTCGCGGTATTCAATGTGCGCGGGAGCTACTACGCCGTCGAGGACATGTGTTCCCACGAGGCGGAGCCGCTATGTGGTGGCGACATCGAAGGCGAGGAAGTCGTCTGCCCGCGCCACGGTGCGCATTTTTCCCTCATCACGGGGGCGGCGCTGTCCCCGCCGGCTTACGACCCGGTGGCGATTTTCCCGGTCCGGGTCGTGGACGGCAAGGTACAGGTCAAGGATGATCGCTGGGACTAGGGGGCAACGTGCTGCTTCTCCAATCCGAAATCCCTCTTCAGCTTTCCGGGCAGAAGATCCAGCTCACGGTCGCGCGCTTTGCGACATCGGCGAGAGGGGATACCGTCAACTAACCAACATGCGAAAGGCGCTCCCATGTCGCGCATGCTCATCGGCCTCGGCCTGATCCTGGTAGCTGGAGGACTCCTCTGGCCCTGGCTGTCCGGGCTCGGACTCGGTCACTTGCCCGGGGATATCGTTATTCATCGCCATCACTTTCACCTCTACCTTCCCTTTACGACCTCGCTGCTCCTCAGTGCGGCGGCGTCGTTCATTCTTTGGTTAATAGGTCGGTGAAGCGGGCGCTTGGCCTGTTACCCGGGTGTCGGCGCGTGATTGCGGCAGGAACCGCGCCTGGTTGGCCTGGTCTTCCCCGAAGCCTGCCCCTCATAGGACAGAACAGCCAGTCCTCGGACTGTGGCGTTGTTGTTTGGCCTTGTGCCGGCGCTGGTCCGGCATATATTGAAAGTCCTTCCAGTGCAAGCTTCCAGAAGCCCGTATGCTCTACCAGTTCATCGAGTATCAGCGTTCGCTGATCGAGCCGTGGACGGCGTGGGCGGCGCAGGCCACCAACGCGTTCACCGACCGCGACTGCTTCCTTGCCCATATTCCAGGGGCGTCCTGCTTCGCCGCGAGCTATGAAATGCTCTACCGTCTAGGCAAGACATATGGGAAGCCCGCCTTTGGCATCACCGCGTTCGACGCGGACGGCCGTGTCGTGGCTGTGGACGAGCAGGTCGTGCTGGAGCGGCCATTTTGCCGCCTGCTGCGCTTCGCACACGACCCGGTTGCCGCGCCCGGACGAAAGCCGGCCGTGCTGGTGTGCGCGCCGCTGGCGGGCCATCATGCCGTGCTGCTGCGTGAAGTCGTGGAAATGCTGCTGCCCGCCCATGAGGTCTATGTGACGGACTGGCGCGATGCGCGCTACGTACCCGTGGCCGAGGGGCCGTTCCGCCTGGACGACTGCGTCGGCGAGATACAGGCGTTCATCCGGCAAATCGGCGGGCAACGCCTGCACGTGCTTGCCGTCTGCCAGGCGACCGTGCCTGCATTGGCGGCGGTTTCTCTCTTGGCCAGCGCTGGCGAGCCGACACCAAGAAGCCTGGTCCTCATTGGCGGCCCGATCGACGCCCGCAGCAACCCGACAGCGGTCGGCAGCCTGGCGGCCCGCCAACCGCTGGCGTGGTTTGAACGCAACCTGATCTACGCGGTGCCGGCCCGATATCCCGGTGCGGGCCGCAAGGTGTACCCGAGCTTCCTGCAACATGCCGGCCTGGTGATGGCGCACCCGGCTCGCATGGTGGGTGCGCAATGGGACTACTATCTCGATCTGCTGCAGCGTGACGCGGAGCACGCCCTGGCACACCGGCGCGCTTGCGATGAATACAACGCGGTGCTCGACATGGCGGCCGAGTTTTACCTGGATACCATCCGCATCGTGTTCCGCGAGTTTCAGCTAGCCCGCAGCAGTTGGAACGTGCGGGGGCAGGCCGTGCGGCCACAGGACATCCACGACACCGCGCTGCTCACCGTCGAGGGAGAGCTGGACGACATTGCCGGCCGCGGGCAGACCCAGGCTGCGCACGAATTGTGCAGCGGTATCGCTGCGTGCAACAAGCGGCATATCACGGCACGCCAGTGCGGTCACTATGAGCTGTTCTCGGGGCCGTCGTGGCGCAGCGAGATCTATCCCCGCGTCCGCGACCTGATCCGGCAATACGCCTAGCAGCCTGGTGCTGTGCCTGCCGACCCGGCGGGGCGCTTCCCTGATGAGGGACGGGGAGGACAGGCCGGCCCGCGCATTGTCATCGCGCCTGCCACATGGGACCGCAGAAAGCGAAAAAAAACCGGAACTGTGCGGGGGTGCCCATTCCGGTTTCGCGCAGCGTGCGCGTAAGTGGTGCAGCAACGCTGCGAGGGACGAATTTAAACATATCAAGATCTGATATAGACGTCTCTTAATTCACATGTTGTTGTATGCCAACGCTGAATAGCGATTTCATGTCCGGCACGTGCGGATTTCTCCATATCTGGACGCCGAGATGGCAAGCAAGCTTTGCTCTAACCTGGCGGGCTTTCGAGCGCGTGGACGGCACCGGGTTCAGCGCAGTGGCCGGAAAGCCGCACGTAGCTCGGCGCCTCCCATCCGGTTTTCGGTAGATCGGGGACCATCAGGTCGTGCGACGACATGACTTGGTGATGCGACAAAGGCACCGCACTGTGCGATCAGGTAGCGCGCTACGCCGGCCGTCATGCTTACTCCACGCCATCCTCCACCCCGCATGACACGCTGATCTTCTCGATCAGACCGAGCAGTAGCGGCGCATAGCGCGCCACATCGCGCGGCTTTTCGCTGGGCTTGTGCGGGAAGCTGATGTTGAGTCCGTACCACTGGTGGTCCGGCCCGCGGAACGCCGCGCCCACGGCGGTCAGGTGGCCCGGCTGGTAGTTGGCGGTGCAATAGCCTTGCGCCTGGGCCTGGGCAATGCCGCGCGACAGTTCCTTGTGCAAGGCCGGCCATTCGTCGCCGGCCTTTTCCGCGATCCGTGCGAGGAAATTGTCGCGCACGCCGGCTGGCACCGCGGCCAGCCATGCCATGCCGATCGAGGTCAGTTCCATTGGAATCCGCGTGCCGGGCGCCACGCGCCGGGTGCGCGACACGCTGTCGCGGCTGTGGCGCACCGCGGCCAGGTAGACCATGGCGGTCTGGTCGGGCACGGCCAGGCCGACATTGACCTTTTCCGCCTCGGCGATCTTGCGCATCAGTGGCAGGGCGATATCAGGC
This sequence comes from Cupriavidus sp. 8B, assembly GCF_054589115.1. Taxonomy (NCBI): domain Bacteria; kingdom Pseudomonadati; phylum Pseudomonadota; class Betaproteobacteria; order Burkholderiales; family Burkholderiaceae; genus Cupriavidus; species Cupriavidus sp. 8B. The sequence goes on from NZ_BAAILO010000653.1 coordinate 56,638, forward strand.
ACCGCGGTGGCATGGTGGAAGGCGTCCGCGAGGCTCACCACCACGGCTGCCAGCCGGTAGGCGCGCTCGGTGGTGTCATAGCGCAGGAAGCCGCCGTCCACCAGCGAGCGCGTCAGGCGGCTGACGGTGGGGCGCGGCAGACCGGTGCGCGCGGCCAGGTCGGCATTGGTCAGGCTGGACGAGCCGACTCGGAACGCGCGCAGCAGCATCAGGCCACGTTCGAGCGACTGACTGCCTTCGGTCTGGCGCGTGAAGCGGCCGGTACTGTGGGTGAGCGCACGGGTCGAAGGCAATTTGGCGCGGGAATCCGGGTGGGAATCAGGCATGCAGTTGGTGGCAGCCCCGGCAGTCCATCGCCGATGGTGCTGCCATTAATTTCAGTATCCGAAATTATAGTGTAGCGCGGCAAGGCGCATCGGCGAATACTGGGTGCCTGTCCACTTCCCGGAGCCCTTCGCCATGACCTCGGCATCCACCCCCGAAATCGTCCTGACACGTGACCAGCACGTTGCGCAGATCGAGATCTCCCGCCCGCCCCACAACTTTGTCGACGCCGATGTCATGCGCCGGCTGGCAGAAGCGCTGCTGCAGCTAGACGAGGACGACAGCTGCCGTGCCGTTGTGCTTTCGTCCGGCGTGGGCGCCTTCTGCGCCGGGGCCGATTTCAGCGGCGCCGACCAGGGCAGCGTCTCGCGCGATCCGTCGGCCTTCTACGCGCAGGCCATGAAGCTGTATCGCAACCGCAAGCCCATCGTGGCGGCGGTGGAGGGCGCCGCCATCGGCGCGGGGCTGGGCCTGGCGCTGGTGGCGGATTTCCGCGTCACATGCCGCGAAGCGCGCTTTTGCGCCAGCTTCAACCGGCTCGGCTTCCATCCCGGCTTTGGCATGAGCGTGACGCTACCGCGCCTGGTGGGCGAGCAGCAGGCCGCGCTGCTCTTGTACACGGGCCGGCGCATCGGCGGCGAGGAAGCGGTGCGCATCGGTCTGGCCGACGAACTGGTGGCGCGGGCCGAGGTGCGTGCCCGCGCGCTGGCGCTCGCGCACGATATCGCGGCCTCGGCGCCGCTGGCCGTGGAAAGCACGCGCGAGACGCTGCGCCTGGGCCTGGCCGATCGCATCGTGGAGGCTAACCAGCGTGAGCTGGCCATCCAGCGCGTGCAGTTCGCCACCGCGGATTTCCGCGAAGGCGTGGCGGCGATGGCCGAGCGCCGCGCGCCGGTCTTCCAGCGCCGCTGAGGGGGCCGCATGCAACAGCAGAAACCCGTCTGCGCCGGACCGCTCGACGGCATCCGCGTGCTCGACCTGACTTCGGTGGTGCTGGGCCCGCTGGCCACGCAATCGCTGGCCGACCTGGGTGCGGACGTCATCAAGATCGAAGGGCCGGAAGGCGACCTCATGCGCGCCAACGGCGTGTCGCGCAACCCCGGCATGAGTTCGATCTATCTGGCGCTCAACCGCAACAAGCGCTCGGTGGTGCTGGACCTTAAGACACCCGCGGGCGCGGCGGCGCTGCGCCGCCTGATCGCCGGCGCCGATGTGCTGATCCACAATATGCGCGTGGCCGCCATCGAGCGGCTGGGCTTCGGCTACGCCGCGGTGGCGGCGTTGAACCCGCGCATCGTCTACTGCGTGGCCACCGGCTTCGGTCAGGACGGCCCGCATCGCGACAAGCCAGCCTTCGACGACATCATCCAGGCGGCTTGCGGGCTGGTGTCGCTGGGCTCCGCCGCGGGCAGCCGGCCCGAGTACGTGCCCAGCCTGATCGCCGACAAGACCACCGGGATGGCGCTGGCCAACGCGGTGATGGCCGCGCTGCTGCATCGCGAGCGCCACGGCAGCGGGCAAGCGGTTGAGGTACCGATGCTGGAGACCATGGCCAGCTTCGTGATGGCCGAGCACCTGGCCGGGCTGACCTTCGAGCCCGCCACCGGCGCGGCCGGCTATGCGCGCCTGCTGCAGGGCGGGCGGCGGCCGGCGCAGACCGCGGACGGCTGGATCTGCGCGTTACCGTACACCGACCGCCACTGGAAAGCCTTTTTCCACGCCGTGGGCCGCGATGACCTGGCCGACAAGTACAACATCGCCAGCCGCGCGCAGCGCAACGCCCATATCCGCGCGCTGTACCAGCACCTCGCGGAAATCACGCCGGCCCGCACCACGGCGGCGTGGATGGCGCTGTTCGAGACGCTCGACATCCCCGCCACGCCAATCTACACACCGGACGAATTGCCGGCGCATCCGCACCTGGAAGCGGTCGGGCTGTTCCAGCAGACCGAGCATCCCACCGAGGGCCCGCTGCGCGAGATGCGGCCCACGGCGCGTTTCTCTGCCACGCCGCTGTCACTGCGCCGCCACGCGCCCACGCTGGGCGAGCACACCGACGAAGTGCTGCGCGAAGCCGGGCTGGCGCCTGAAGACATCGCCCTGGTAGCGGGCGGCCGGGACGCCGCCTGAAGCGGTACGCAAAAACAACAAAGGAGACAAGGCATGAACTTCGCCCTGGAAGAAGAACACCAGATGCTCAAGGACCTGGTGGCGCGCTTTGTGCGCGAGCAGTTGATTCCGCTCGAAGCGGGCGTGCTGGCCCGCGAGGCAGAAGGCGGCCAGCTCACGCTGCTGCCGCAGGAGCAGGACAAGCTGGACGGACTCTCGCGCGAGCTGGGCCTGTGGGGCCTTGACGCGCCGGCCGAGATGGGCGGCGCCGACCTGCCGGTGGTGGCCATGGTCGGCGTCAACGAGGAACTGGGCAAGACCGTCACGCCCTATGACCTGCCGCCCGATTCGCCGAATCTGCGCATGCTGCTCAAGACCGCCGACGCGGCCCAGCGTGCTCGCTACCTGGAACCGTACGCGCGCGGCGAAACCATCTCCGCCATCGCCATATCCGAGCCCGGCGCCGGCGGCGACCCGGCCATGATGACCACCCGCGCCGAACGCGACGGTGACGACTGGGTGCTCAACGGCCGCAAGATCTGGATCAGCCGCGCCGCCCGTGCCGACTGGACCATCGTGATGGCCGTCACCGACAAGACACGCGGCGCCCGCGGCGGCATCTCCGCCTTCCTGGTCGATCGCGGCACGCCCGGCTTCAAGGTGGAACGGCGCATCCCCATGATCGGCGGTGCCTCCACTTACGAGGTGGTGCTGGAAGACTGCCGCGTTGCGCGCACGCAACTGCTCGGCGTGGAAGGCCAGGGCTTTGCGCCAATGCAGGCACGGCTGTCCAGCCGGCGCGTGCAGATGGCGGCCTGGTGCATTGGCCGCGCCCAGCGCGCGCTCGACATGCTGTGCGAGTACGCGCCGCAGCGCCGCACCTTCGGCGCCGCGCTGGCGGACCGGCAGGCCATCCAGTGGTGGGTGGCCGATGCCGCCACCCGCATCCACGCCTGCCGCCTGATGACTTACGAGGCTGCGGCGCGCATCGACGCCGGCGACGAGGCGCGCACCCAGGTCTCGATGATCAAGGTGTTCGCCACGGAGATGGCCTGGGACGTGATCGACCACGCCATGCAGGCCTTCGGCGCGATGGGCATGACCAAGGAAATGCCGCTGCAGCAGATGGCCAACGAGACGCGGCTGATGCGCATCTACGAAGGCCCTTCCGAAGTGCACCGCTGGGTCATCGCGCGGGACCTGCTCGGCCTCAAGCGTTAGCACGCTGCAACAGCGAACCACGGAGCCCCCGAACCATCGACACACCCGCACCGGCGGAACGCACTGCCGGGCGGAGGACCAAGGAGACAACATGACCCGACCCATGAGCGGCTCGCGGCGCCGGTTCGCCATCCTGGCCGGCGCCGCCGTCGCGGCTGGCCTGGCAGGCGCGCCGTTCGCCGCGCTGGCGCAGCCGCAGGCATTTCCCAGCCGGCCGATCCGCTTTATCGTGCCGTTCCCGTCCGGCAGCGGTACCGACATGACCGCCCGCATGTTCGCCAAGAAGATCGGCGAGCTGACAGGGCAGGGCGTGGTGGTGGAGAACAAGCCGGGTGGCAACGGCTTTATCGGCGTCCAGACACTGCTCAGCGCGCCGGCCGACGGATACACGGTGTTTATCGGCAGCAACTCCACGCTGTCCACCAATGCCGCGACCTTCCGCAAGCTACCCTACGACCCGCTGACCGACTTCACTCCCATCACGCTGCTGTCGCGCGGGCCGTGCCTGATCATCGTGCCCGCCAGCTCGCCGTACCACACGCTCAAGGCGCTGGTGGAGGATGCGCGCAAGCGGCCCGGCGCGCTCAACTACGGCACCGGCTCGGTGTCGTACACGCTGTACAGCGAATGGCTGAACGAGCAAAGCCGCATGAAAACCACGGGCGTGCCCTACAAGGGCGCGGGCGACGCGATCAATGGCGTGATGGCCGCCAACGTGGACTTCGCCGTGGTGGACGCCAGCGGCGCGATCGAGCTGGTCAAGGGCGGCAAGGTGCGCGCGCTGGCCTACACGGCGCCCCAGCGCTCACCGCTGCTGCCGGGCGTGCCGAGCGCGGCCGAAGCCGGCGTGCCGGACTTCCTGGCCTACAACTGGGTGGCGGCGGCGGTCTCCGCCAAGACACCTGCGCCCATCGCGCAACGCCTGGGCGACCTGTTCGCCCAGGCCGGCGCCGCCGACGACGTCAAGGAGTACTACCAGCGCCAGTCCACCTCGCTGATCCTGTCCACGCCGGCGGAACTGCGCGACTACCAGAAGGACGAGATAGCGCGCTGGAAGCGGCTGGCGGCGATCGCGAAGATCGAGCTGCAGTAACAGGAGAGCACATCGCGCAGGGAAGGGGGCTGATGCCCCCTTACGCTTCTTAAAGGATCAGCGCAGCACGATCTTGTCATCATCATTCTCGGTAGCGTGGCTACCGGAGTGCAGCGGTGAATCCGCTCCGTGACGGTCAACTCGCGATCGGTGCGCATGAACCCTTTGGCGAGACTTTCCAACTGGAAAGCCCGTAACGTCGGATCGTTGTTGATTCCGATTCCGTTCACCCGAACGTACCCCGCGCCAGATCTTTTTCAAATTCCGTGGTCCACGCGGTGCCATGTCCGATTCGGTACTCCATTTCCTTGAGCGTCGACCTGCGGACGACGGTGACATAGCCCTGGAGAGGGTAGACCTCGTCGACGACGTCGGTCGTGTCGGTTTCCTGAAGCAAAAAATCGGCCTCGGCAAGCTGGTGACGGTGCAAGATGGCGACGAAATCCGCTTTTTCGTCCGGCGCGATCACTGACATTTGGCGTCCTCCCGATATTGAACGCTCGACTTTTCCAAGATAGCACAGCGTCAACGCCGTGGTGGTACGGCGCGCGTTCGGGCGCGCCGCGCTACCACGGAATCGGCTGGCGATCACGAAAAAAGCCGCCGCTGGGCCCGGCTTCAGGCAGCGTTGCGAGCCAGACGACGGTGTCGATGCCCTGCTCGGGCGAACGCGGTGCATCGAGGCCACCCAGGTCGGTCCGGCACCAGCCAGGGCACACCGAGTTGACCTTGACGCCGCTGTCGGCCATCTCGGCGGCCAGGATGCGCGTGACGGCATTCAGCGCCGTCTTTGAGATACGGTAGGCCGGCACGCCGCTGGCCATGTCCGCGAGCTGACCCATGCCGGAAGCCAGATTGACCACCCGGCCGGCGCGGCTGGCGCGCAGCAGGGGTGCCAATGCCTGTGTGACCCGCAGTACGCCGAAGAGATTGGTTTCCAGGGTGGTGCGCAAGGTCTCGAGCGGCAGTTCGAGCAAGCTGGTGCTGTAGTGATCGAGCGAGACGCCGGCGTTGTTGATCAGCACGTTTACGCGACCGAAGCGTTCGGCCAGCCACATGGCCAGCGCGGCCACCGAATGATCGTCGGTGACGTCGAGCGGCTGGCATGCGAGCGAGTGGCCGGTAAGCGCGAGCCGGGCCCGCAACGCCTCGAGGTCCGCCGGCTTGCGCGCCGTGGCGACGACCAGGTGGCCTTCGACCGTGGCTAGATGGCTCGCGGCTGCGCGGCCCAGGCCGCGACTCGCGCCGGTGATGACGGTGATCGGTTGGCTGCCCATGCTGGCGCCTCCTTATCGGCGAGGGCGGCATCGGCGTCGGACATCATGGCCGCCCGGCGCATGAGGAAAGCGGCCAGTTCGATGCTGGCGTCAATGCATTCTGTCTAGCAGGTGAGGTGCAGGATCGCATTGGCGCCGCGGGGGTGCTCCTCCAGCCTTGCGATGGCTTCGGCGGTCGGAAGAATGACCAGTTCGACGTGGCGATGCCTGGCCTCGCGCTTCACATCTTCCATCACCGGCAACGCACCGGTGCCGGTGCCGATAACCAGTCGGCTGCAATTCCAGGGTATGTCTTCCCTGACGGATAGCGGTGTGTGCCCGAATGCTTCGCGGAATTGCCTGGATGGCCTCTTCTTGCGTTTGCGAACCTTACCCTGATCGATGACCACGTCATGCTGGTAGGTCACGCCGTCAATACAGACGGACCCAAAGGAAAATGCTTCGAAGCGCATACGTACCTCCACTGGGACGCTGGCCGGTGACAGTGGCTCATGACTCGTTCTTGTGAAGTTTGCCGGTGCTGGTTACCGAAACCACGTCCAGGTCGAAGAATGGGCTGTCCTGGGGCGGCGGTGGCAATCCCGCGCCCCAGGCGCTGATGGCAAGCTTGATGTATTCGGCCATCTGCTCGTCGGAGACGTCCTTGGGTTGGTCAATGATGACCACGTACCGATGATTGCTCATGGTGCATCCTTATCGGCTGGCAGCGAAGATGCTCCAGGTTGCCATGGTGCCGCGCTCTCGTTTTGCATGGCACCGCGATTGCCCTTCATGCTCTGTGCCGCCGCCACGCCAGGTATTGCCTGTCACGCCTTGAGTATAGGGGGCACACCTGGCTGCGCACCCTGCAAGCCGGGGCAGGTCGCCCCCCTGGAGCGGGCGCGGGCAGCGACCATGGAGTGCGTGTCCTAGCGTTTGCGATGCTTACCGGCGCGCGGCGCATCGTCGGCCGGATCGGGCATCAAGTCCTTGTCCAGCACGTCATCGATGTTGGGCGGTGCAGGCGGGTGCTCTTCCCGCTCCGCGCTCCGGTCTGCCCGGTCCGCGGGGGTATCCGCGGGAATACTCTCGGCGGCGCGCGTGATCTCGTTCATGCCTTCTTCCGGCGCGTCATCCTCGTCCGGGTCATGGCCATGGGGGAAATCGATCGGTTCTGCCGCCCGTTCGGTGAATTCGTCAACGGCCTCCTCGATGTTCTCCCACACGTCTTCCAGTTCAGTGGAATCCAGGATGCTGGGAATGGTGCGATCCGTGCGCGGCCGACCCGGTGAACCGGTTCGCCGCGTCTTGCCAGAATCCACCTTGTGCGGCTTTTTCATCGTCAACTCCTGACCGACGATCGTGGTCATGCTTTGTGCAAGCACGCGTATGTTTCAATAATAAGCACGCAATGAGCGCGGTGTGAAGCATAGGTGCCTGATGCGGTACTGGGCATGCGAGGCTGCCAGGAGATTCGCCAGAACGGAAGCTCCGGAACGCCATGGAGAAGATATTCCGTTATTCCGTTATCGCCTCGCTTGCCGAGACAGTATCCTAGAATGGAGTGCCGAACAGCCGGAACTCGCTGGGATCGCAAGGTCCAGCGTGTCCCTGCACCAAGCAGGATGGAGGCGCGTCATGCCCACCTATCAGTACCGTTGTGAAAAATGCGGTGAGGTTTTCGACCGCGCGGAACATCTCGCCGAGCATGAAGCCGGCCACCCATCTTGCCCCAAGTGCGGCAGCAAGACGGTGCAGCACATGCCAACGCCGTTTGTTGCGAAGACGGCGAGAAAGAGCTGAGGTCTGCCCAGCCTCGATGGCGAGGGCGAAATCGTGGCGGTAAGGGACGCTGAGCGAATCACGTCCCCGTGTGTCGTTTTCTGCTCCGGCGCAGCCTCGTCAAAGGCGCTTAGCTGAACGGCATTACCGCCGAAGCGGGGCTTTGTCTCAGGCATCTCCGATGCGCCGGCTGTGCAGGTCGGCGCACAAAGTTGCTTGTGTTCCTATTGGGCTATGCGACGACTATCTCCAGTTCACCGTGTTGCCCAAAGTCGTGGCCAGGGTGGCGCAGGGGCGGCCTTCGTGCCAAAGACTGCGCTCAGGTAATGGCGCCTCGCCGCGTGCGTTGCGGGTCACCGGATACCTGCGAGCCTGGTGACGTTCCCGGGGCTATCTAGGCTATCTGAGCTCGCAATGCATGCACAACGCAGAGGATCGCGCGGCGTTCCGGAACTCGGGCGAGGCTTGAAGCTCAGGCGGAGCCTCATCAACAGGGATACGGGAGAAGCCCCAGCGCGCGAAATAGGCAGGAGCCGATGTGGATAAGAGAAACGCGTGGCGTGCCTCGGTACCGCGAGCGCGGACCAGGAGCTTTTCGACGAGGCGGCTCGCGATACCTCTATCACGATAAGCAGGCTCCACAGCGACGGACCGGATAACAATGGATTGCCCATGACACTCTGCGGCGGCACAGCCAACAAGACGGTCATCACAAAGCGCAATTTGGAAGCTATCGAGAATCTCCTCCAGATTCTCAGTGGCTAGGCCGCATTGAGTTAGCAATGCAGCTATGTTCCCCGTATCGGCTTGGGAAGCCGGACGGAGATAAACGTGGGTCAGCATGAAAGGGTCTCCGGTCAGTGCTCGATGGTGCTCGATGTGGCTGTAGGCCGCCGTGGCACTTTGTTGATGCTGCGGGTCAGTACCCACTACTGATGCCGCGCAACTATTTTTGCAGCAGGTTATCGCTTGAACGCTCCCATGACAAGCCTGATTCAATTTGTATCACGATGTGATAAATCCCTCACCGCAAGACTCAAGCACAGCTCGCCAGTGTGGCAGCAGAACATGAAGATACCGTGAAAACCCTGGTATGTGATTCCCGGCTATCTTGATTGGTGCGGGGAGCACGAGGCGGAGCACTTCCAGTATTGCATCGCTTATCTCCCCCCGCGTACTCGTTGCAAGCAAAGCTGCACAGTACATTATGGCGTCGGATAGCCGGACGGCAGAACTGATCGATTTCCCCGATGGACATGAGCCGGGCGCGAATGACGCGCCGCAGCACCGGGGGCCAGGGCCCACCGTTCGAACAACCCGTTGCGTGCTCGACGTGGGCGATTATTCGACCCTGAGAACACCCTTCATATTCGGGTGCAGCGTGCAGGAATAGGGGAAATCCCCCGCTTTGCGCGCAACATATCGCCACGACGAACCAGCAATGATGCTGTGCGAGTCGAACACCCCTGGTGCAGTGACAGTGTGGGGATATGGATCCTTGTTGATCCACACGATGGTATCGCCTCGCTTGGCGCTAATGGTCTCGGGTTCAAACCTCGCGCCCTCGATCACCACCGTGTGACCGACCGTCTTCTCTGCGGCCATTGCGCTGGCACCAGCGCAGAGCAGGCCCCACGCAATGGCCAGCGCAGCCGCGCGCAGATGTGTTCGCGCACGCCGATCGTGTCGTGTCGGTAGTAGCTGCATGGACGTCGTGCTTCTGCAGAGACTACTTGGCGAGGGCGGACTGGATCATCTTCGCATGCTCCAGGTGCCCCACAAACGCTGGGCGCACAGCAACCAGCAGCGCCTTGAGTTCCGCATTCTGCGCACTGGGGATCAGGGTTTTGTCGAGTGCGTCAATCACTTGCTCGTGATACGCGACCTCGTGGTCGATATACGCCTTGTCGAAGCTCTCGCCCTTGAGTCCCTTCAGGGTCTTCAGGTTCTCCACGCCTCCAGACTGCAGACTCTCACTCGTTGGATTCTTCTCCGGAGTGACCTTCAGCTTTTTTACCAGAGCCACCGCCTGTTTATTCACGCCGGTATGGTCCGTGACCATCTGTTTTCCGAAGGCCTTCACGTCGTGAGCGTGGCCGCTCTTCTCTGCCATTTTTCCTGCTTCAATGTCGACTTGATTTGCTGTTACGACGATCGCCGCAATCTGCGCGTCGTTGGGTGTTTGTGCCACGGCTCCAACTGCGACGAGGGCCAAGAGTGCGCCAAACATTACGGAGATACTTTTCATTGTTCTGCTCCTCAGCGATGAGTTAGCCGCATACGCATAGCGCGCATTGGCGGTGGGCTTCTCGTGCCGCTCGATGTTTGGATCGGGGGCGCCAAGAATGGGATTGCTGTCCTTAAAGGCATCGACGGCAACACATTGAATATAGGCCAGACGATGAGGATTTACATTCCCTTTGGACCACACGAAGATGAAGCGGCTACTTACGCGCGGCCGTCGTGCTCGGTATATACCCTGAGCCCGTCGCGCAACGGAGGGAAAGCTGGATGAAGGCTTGCCACGTCTACGATGCAAGGGCTTCTCTTACGGTCAGGGCGTGCGTCCGGCCGGGGGGCAGCCCCGAATCATCGGCAAGACAAGAGCAACGAGGAGACCTTCTTGAAAACGATACACACAGCCCTCGCGCTGGCGATCGGCGCGGCCTGTGCCGGCCACGCCAACGCGCAATCGAACGTGACGCTCTACGGCCTCATCGACACCACCATCAGCACCATCAGCAACGCCAACGCAAAAGGCGATCG
>NZ_BAAILO010000654.1:0-32969 GCF_054589115.1 Cupriavidus sp. 8B
GCAGCTCTCGGATCGCGCGTTCACCTCGTATCGTCACCTGGTGTACGACACGCCTGGCTTCAAGGATTACTTCTTCGCCACCACGCCGATCACCGAGATCGCCGACCTCAACCTGGGTTCGCGCCCGGCCTCGCGCAAGCTGATGGACAAGAAGCAGCGCCGCATTGAAGACCTGCGCGCGATTCCCTGGGGCTTTTCCTGGGGCCAGTGCCGCCTGCTGCTGCCGGGCTGGTACGGCTTTGGCAGCGCGGTCAAGGCGCTGCTGGACGAGGCACAGGACGAAAAGTCGCACAAGGCGGCCGTGGCCACGCTGCGCCGCATGGTCAAGACCTGGCCGTTCTTTTCCACGCTGCTATCCAATATGGACATGGTGCTGGCCAAGACCGACCTCGCCGTGGCCTCGCGCTACGCGCAGTTGTGCGAAGACGCCGCGTTGCGCAAGACGGTGTTCGCGCGCATCAGCGCCGAGTGGCACCTGACCTGCGAGATGCTGGCACTGATCACCGGCCGCCAGGAACGGCTGGCCGACAACCCGCTGCTGGCGCGCTCCATCAAGAACCGCTTCGCCTACCTGGATCCGCTCAACCACTTGCAGGTGGAGCTGCTCAAGCGCTACCGCTTGGGCAAGGACGGCGACGACATCCGCGTGCGGCGTGGCATTCACCTGACTATCAACGGGGTGGCGGCGGGCTTGCGCAACAGCGGCTGAACCCGGGTCCATCACAAGTACGCCGCGCGGACCTGTCTTTAGAGCGGGGGCGTGGGGTGTTGCTTCTTCGATCGACGATAGGTGGCCTAGCTGAGTTCAGTCGAAGAAGCGCGCCCGGCGCTTGCCGGGACGTGGGCTGTCCGCGTCCAACCAGCGCCTGATGCTGTGAGAAAGAGACTGACCACTATGTGCGCCGCATCATGCCGGGCCGCGAAGTGTCAGATCTCCGCGATGCTCGCAAACGATTCCCTTCCTTGTACTGAAGCATGACCGCATGCTATCGTTAGCATTGATGAGTTGGACCTGCATGCCGGGGGACGGGACACTGCCGAGCGCGTACGACAGCCAGAATGGTGAACTGAGCGCTCCCTAATGCGTTTCCCAGGTGCCGAGCCAGAAGTCCGGAATCAGCGCCGCGGCGCAATTCCGCGCGGACTAGAGGTAGCGCTGATCGGTGCAAGTGTCCGGCTAATTCGCTCCCTCACAGTTCAGACTCCAAGAAGGACACAGAATGAAAATTGAAACTATCGGCGTCGTGGGTGCCGGCACCATGGGAAGTGGTATTGCACAAATAGCCACACTCGCAGGCCTTCAGGTCATTCTCGTCGACGTGAGTGCACCGGCACTCACTAAAAGCGTGAACTCGCTAAGTACGAGGCTCGATCGCATGGTCCACACAGATCAACTCGACAGACCCTCACGCGAAGCGGCTATGCAACGGTTGGTGGCAAGCACCGACTATCGGAGTCTGGAAGGAGTCGACTTGGTCATTGAAGCCGCGACCGAACGCACTGATCTGAAAATGACCATCCTGCGTGACGTCGAGTCCGCCGTCGCACCCCACGCGATCATTGCATCCAATACCTCCTCGATTTCAATCAATTCCCTGGCTGGGGCGCTGGAAAGGCCTGACAGATTTTTAGGGATTCATTTCTTCAACCCGGTTCCTGTGTTAGCGCTTGTGGAAGTGATCCCCGGCTTGCAGAGCAGCACTGGAACCATCGAATCCGCCTTGCAGTGGGCCAGGCAACTCGGTAAATCGCCGATCACGGTCTTGGATTCGCCGGGCTTCGTTGTCAACAGGCTGCTCATTCCGATGCTGAACGAAGCCTTCTTTGTTCTTGCCGAAGGCGTCACGACAGCAGAAGAAATTGACGCCGGTATGCGTCTTGGGGCAAGCCACACGATCGGTCCGCTAGCGCTTGCGGACCTCATCGGTCTCGACGTCTGCCTCTCTATCATGGATGTACTGCTGAAAGACCTCGGAGATCCGAAATACCGCGCCTGCGCGCTACTTCGGGATTTCGTGGCGGCCGGAAGGTTGGGCCGCAAGACAGGCATGGGGGTCTTTCAGTACAGGGTTTAGCCGTATCCATATGCAAACGATGCTTGAACTGGACAACCGTGCCATCGCATCGGGAATCGATAGGCCGAGTAAAGAGGAAGAGATGAAATGAAAGTTCTTGTTGCAGTCAAAAGAGTGGCCGACGCCAATGTGAAAGTCGGCGTGAAGTCGGATAACACGGACGTCGACCTTGCGAATGTGAAGATGTCGATGAACCCGTTCGACGAGATCGCTGTGGAAGAAGCGGTGCGCCTGAAGGAGGCGGGAATCGCGACTGAAGTAATCGCTGTGTCTGCCGGTGTCACACTGTGTCAGGAGACGCTGCGCACGGCGCTAGCGATCGGCGTGGACCGTGCGGTCCTGATCGAATCGAACGAAGACCTGCAGCCGCTCGCCGTGGCGAAGCTGCTGAAGGCGCTGGTTGACAAGGAAAGGCCGCAACTGATCATCCTCGGTAAGCAGGCCATCGACAACGATTCGAATCAGACCGGCCAGATGCTCGCCGCATTGGCCGGTCTGCCGCAGGCGACCTTTGCTTCGAAGGTGGTTGTTGCCGATGGCAAGGCCGCTGTCACGCGCGAAGTGGATGGTGGCGCAGAAACACTGTCGGTGCTACTGCCAGCCGTGGTGACTGCCGATCTGCGCCTCAATGAGCCGCGCTACGTGACGCTGCCTAGCATCATGAAGGCCAAGAGGAAGACGCTGGAAATCGTGAAGCCAGAAGACCTGGGCGTCGATGTCACACCGCGTCTGAAGACGCTGAGAGTAAGCGAGCCGCCGAAGCGCAGCGCTGGCATGAGGGTCGCCGACGTGACAACGCTAATCGAGAAGCTGAAGACCGAAGCCAAGGTGCTGTAAAAGGAAGACGAAAAAATGACGATCCTGGTAATTGCCGAACACGACAACATATCGCTGAAAGCGGTGACGTTGAACACGATTTCCGCTGCACAGAAGATTGGTGGCCCAATTCACGTGCTTATCGCAGGTCACAACGCAGGAGGTGCGGCGGAGGCGGCTTCAAGCGTTGCAGGCGCAGCAAGGGTTCTGCTAGCCGACGCGCCGCACCTCGAAGCGGGCTTGACCGAAAACGTTGAAGCGACTGTGCTGGCGATTGTGCGAGATCCAGCGAAGGGCTACTCGCACATCCTGGCTCCCGCTACCGCATATGGCAAGAACATCGCGCCGCGCGTGGCGGCAAAGCTCGACGTCGCACAGATTAGCGATATCATCGCTGTCAATTCGGCCGACACGTTCGAGCGGCCAATCTATGCCGGCAACGCTATCGCGACCGTGCAGTCGGCTGACCCGATCAAAGTCATCACTGTTCGCACGACCGGCTTCGACACCGTCGCAGCCGAAGGTAGCAGTGCAGATATTGAGAAGATCGAAGCGGCAGCCGACCGGGGTATTTCGCAGTTTGTGAGTCGCGAAGTAACGAAGCTGGACCGGCCGGAGCTGACGTCGGCCAACATCATCGTGTCGGGAGGCCGGGGCCTGGGCAACGGCGAGAATTACAGGAAAGTGCTGGAGCCGCTGGCGAACCAGCTCAACGCGGCACTAGGTGCCTCGCGCGCCGCAGTCGACGCGGGCTTCGTGCCGAATGACTATCAAGTCGGCCAGACCGGCAAGATCGTCGCGCCGCAACTGTATATCGCAGTAGGTATCTCGGGTGCGATCCAGCATCTGGCCGGCATGAAGGATTCGAAGGTGATCGTCGCGATCAACAAGGATCCGGAAGCCCCGATTTTCAGCGTCGCGGACTACGGGCTCGTGGGAGACTTATTCGGCGTCGTGCCCGACCTTGTACAACAGTTGTCCCAGTCAGTGTGAAAGCCTGCCGCGCGATATCAGCCTTCGCTGCTGGCGCGCGGTGCCTTTCCATACGCCACGACTGCCGGAGTTCCGCCAATACCGTTACTTTCCCCGGACTTTCATCAGATAAGGTCCGTTGACTGACTCCTAGATAGGCGAGTCAGCCGGTTCAACCAGCGCCGATTCGACTTGTCGCGTGCTGCCCCGAACAATGAGCGCTGCGGGCGAAATCGACGTATAAGGCGTAGAAGTGAAAGTGTTCTGTTTGATGTGATGCACGAACCAGAGGCCGCACGCGGTTGCCAGGTCGTTGACAGGAAGGCCGACGGTAGTAAGCCCCGGGCCCCACCAGCGAAATCCCAACTCGTCGCCAAAGCCGACGACAGATAGCTGCTCGGGAGCACGAACGCCTTGCGCCGTTAGCTCCTCGAGAACACCTTGGGTGATTTGCACCGAGCCCGCAACGATGGCTGTTGGCGGCGTACTCATCGACAGCAAACTCCGTGTGGCCTCGCGGCCGAAGTCCACGGATGACGGGGCACCGAGTTGCACAAATTGCGGGACAACCGCTTCATCCCGCGGCAGTGCCTTATGGTAGCCTTTGAGACGAGCTGAACCGGTTGGCAAATCGTCTGTCCCTCCAACGTATCCAATACGACGGTGTCCAAGCTGCACGAGATGACTCGTGGACTCGTATATCGCCTCGGTATCGTCGATGCCGAACCACTGATCGCCAAGGGCCGCATGTCTGCGCAGAAGCTGGATATGCGGCAGCATTTTGAGGAGCCTCACGGACTCCGGATGTGGCCGCGCCGTCGGCACGATGATGATGCCTGCAACGTTGGCACTGGACAGTTCGCGGATGTGATGCAGTTCAACCAGCCGGTCGTCGTCGGTCTCCGACAACGTAAGGTGAAAGCCGCCGCCTTCGAGACATTTTGACAGTGCGTGGGCAATGGTCGAGTAGAAGCCATTGCGAATATCTGGCAGGACCAAACCGACCAGGTTGCTTTGGACTCCCCGCATCATTCGCGCGGCGAGATTAGCAACGTAGCCCATTTCATTCGCGACCGCAGTGACCTTCTGTTTGGTGGATCCACTGATTCTCGGATCATCGGCAAGCGCGCGTCCCACCGTCGAGGGGGAAACATTCAAGCGGGCGGCGATGTCTTTGATGGTGACCATGAACGTTCCAGTGCTGAGTATTTTGTATAACGATAGCACGGACAACGACGTCGGCAAAAGCGTGGACCCGTGCCTCGTTGGCGCAGGAACTGGGGGCAGCAGGTTCAGGAGGCTGCGGACTCGCTCCGCCAGTGCTACCGATAGCATCAATCCAGACCCATTTTGATCGCGGGCTTCCTCTGCCCGTCGTCGAATCCACCTACCTCCGCGCAAGGGCCGTGCGCCCGTTTGCCTTGGTTGACGGACGCTGCGAGCGCCGGAACCGCCACGCAGCGATGCTCGCAACCACCTTGCAGCACGCAAGGCAGGAAGCGTGGAAATCGCATAGAGCAACGCTCTACGGAAATCTTCGTCTCCCCTCGTTCACATTAGATCCCTCGCAGTACCGCTCTCTCCACTTGATGCTAACGTGAGCACATTAAATTAAAGACCTTTTCTTGACCATATCGATATCTAGTGCTAACGTTAGCGTAAATATTTCGCAGCGAGATTAAGCCCAGTCGAGCACTTTGAAGCTTATTGATACCCGTTCTCCGAAAGACCAATAAGAGCGACAAACCGCCCCAACCCGAGGCACCGATAAGGACGATTTCACGATGCGATCCGACTGTGCCAGCCACACTCACGCGATCTCGTCACTGCGAACGCAGAGGAGACTGAAATGCATATTAGCGAAGGATCTTTGCGATATCTGGTCGATAAGTGGTTCGGCAGGACTGCGTTCTCATCGTTACAGGTAACTCGCGTTTGTTCGGCACGGCCAGGCAGAAACCATTGCGTGCTGGTCGAGCTTCCGCGCTCCGACAATCCGGTGGCCATCTTCTTCTTTCGCCACGATGACGGAACCTGGTGCGTTTTTCCGCCGGAGGCCAAACGCGCCTCGCGAGCGATGCCCAATTGTTAGAGACGAGTGCGGCACATTCCTCTGCGCACCTTTACGGCACCTGCACAAGAGCATCATCCCCAACGGCGTGCGAGTCGAGTACGACTTGGATGGAGACGCCACTGAGGCTATCCACTGCTAACGATTGCATTTTGCTCATGCAGTCTTGACTGGCCAATTCATCACGTACTAAACTTTTATGTGCGAACGTTAGCATTAATAAATTAGGCGACCTGCCGGTTCGCGCGCTCGACTTCTGAGCGGTCGGATAGCCCTGCTTTCCCGCACCCAGCCATCGTCACGACTACGTGGCAGCAAAAAATACACTTCAATGGAGACTCTTTCATGATTGCTTTCCAACATGACGCTAGCTACGAGCGCAAGACGCTCGTGCTGCTGGGCATAGGCTTCGGGCTGCTCGGATTCGACCGGTGGCTGATGGCGCCGCTGTTTCCGCACATGATGCACGAACTGGGGCTGAACTATTCTCAGTTGGGAAGCCTGATTGGAGTACTCGGCGTTGCGTGGGGACTGTGGTCGATCGTGATGGGCTCCCTGTCGGACCGCATCGGCAGAAAGAAGATTCTCGTGGTCACGATGATCGCCTTCTCGTTGCTCTCGAGCCTGTCAGGACTTGCCACCGGCTTTATGAGCCTCATGTTGCTGCGTGGTGTGATGGGCGTGGCCGAAGGGGCCTTTACGCCAGCGAGCATTGCCGCCAACAGCGAAGCATCACCACCGGCACGCCGCGGACTGAATCAAGGCCTGCAGTTGAGCATGTTGCCGCTCATGGGACTTGGCTTCGCGCCGATCGTGGCAACGCAGTTGTTGCAGGTCGTCCCCTCCTGGCACTGGGTATTCGCGATCTCCGCCGTGCCGGGCTTGATTGTGGCCGTCCTGATCTGGCGCAACCTGCACGACCGCAGCGTCCCCGAATCGGTAGTGGCCCAGGCGCCTGCTGCCAGGCCGCGCTGGACCGACCTGCTGGCTAGCCGCAACGTGATTGTTGCTACCGCCGCGATCCTCTGCGCCATGAGCGGGATCTTTGTGATCGGCGCCATGGTGCCAACCTATCTGGTCGCCGTACTGCATCTGGATACACGCAGCATGGGCTTCGTCGCCTCGGCTGTCGGCTTCGGAGGCTTTCTTGGCTCGTTTGGCGTGGCCGGCATCTCGGATTACATCGGCCGCCGGCTCACCGCGCTGATCGGTTTCGTCACGGCCGCCGTGCTTCTGTACTTCTTCTCGTGCACCGGGCCCAATCCGCAAGTGCTGTTCGCCCTGCTGTTCGGCGTGGCGATGTTCTCGATCGGACTGCTGAGTTTGCTCAGCGGCCCAGTGGCGACTGAAGCAGCACCCGTGGGGCTTGTGGCATCGACCATCGGTTTCGTCTCAGGTGTGGGTGAAACCTTCGGCGGCGGCGTGGCACCTGTGATAGCGGGTTTTGTGGCCCAGCATTTCGGCCTAGCGCGAACCCTCGACTTTGCGCTCTGCAGCCTCATTGTCGGTGCAGTCATCGCGCTGTTCCTTGTCGAAACCGCACCGCGTCGACGCTCGACCAGTGTCTCGACTGGCGAAGCCGGATGCAACGAAATCGCCGCCGCCATCCCCCGCAAGGCTGACGCCTCGCTCTAGTGAGATCGCTAGGAAGACGATGTCTTGGACATTTCGATCCACACATGCGCAGATCTGTTGAATAGCATCAAGGGAAAGGCTGATTCAATCAAGATGACAGTCATTGCCGAGAGGCAATTTAAGCATGGTCGTATGGTGCCCCGGAAGACGAGATGGATGGCTACGCCGCCAAAAATCGCGCTCAGGCTGATTTCGCTCCCCGCATCGTGGAAATCCGATACCAGCTGGGCGGGCAGAGAGCCCAACCCAGACGGCTCCCGTGCGTGCCAACACCAGCGTTTTGTTTCACTTTCGACCGACTCCTGAACCGATTCGCCCAACGATATGACAAGCTCAAACACCGTCGACCTGTCGACAGATCGCCCCAACCGCGAATTCATGCGCTATGACGTTGTGATCGTCGGCGGTGGCCCAGCTGGCCTGTCCGCAGCGATCCGGCTCAAGCAGCGCGCCGCGCAGAACGGCGTCGAACTCGGCGTCTGCGTGCTCGAAAAGGGTTCGGAGATCGGGGCGCATATTCTCTCCGGCGCGGTAATGGACCCGCGTGCTCTCGATGAACTGATTCCCGACTGGAAGAAAAAAGGTGCGCCTCTCACCGTGCAGGTCACCGAAGATCGCTTCCTGTTTCTGTCGGAGACAAGCGCGAAGGCCGTGCCGAACTGGGCCCTGCCCGACAATTTAAAGAACCACGGCAACTACGTGATCAGCCTTGCGAATGTCACACGCTGGCTAGGCCGGCAGGCCGAGGCTCTGGGCGTCGAGATCTTCCCGGGCTTTCCAGCGGCCGAAGTGCTCTACAACGACGACGGCTCTGTCAAAGGCGTCGCAACCGGCAATATGGGCGTCGGCAAGAACGGCGAGCCAACCGAGTATTTCCAGCTGGGCATGGAACTGCATGCAAAGTACACGCTGTTCTGCGAAGGGGCACGCGGCCATCTGGGTCGGCAGCTTTCAGACAGACTCAAGCTGCGCGAGGCTTCTGATCCGCAGGTGTACGGTATTGGCATCAAGGAGCTGTGGCAGGTCGATTCGGCGAAACATAAGCCCGGCCTCGTGATCCACACCGCAGGCTGGCCGCTTGACAACGCCACTTATGGCGGCTCGTTCCTATATCACATCGACAACAATCAGGTGATGGTCGGCTTTGTGGTCGGCCTCGGCTATTCGAATCCATACCTGTCGCCGTTCGAGGAGTTCCAGCGCTACAAGACACATCCATCGATCCGCACGTTTCTCGAAGGCGGTAAGCGCTTGTCGTACGGCGCACGCGCTATCACCGCGGGCGGACTGCAGTCGCTGCCGAAGCTTGTGTTCCCCGGCGGCGCGCTGGTCGGCGACAACGCGGGCTTTCTGAACGCATCGCGAATCAAGGGCAGCCACGCAGCGATCAAGACCGGCATGCTCGCCGCCGAGGCAGCGTTCGACGCAGTTCGGGCCGGCCGCGAAAACGATGAACTCGCTGCGTACCCGAAGGCATTCAAGACATCGTGGCTACATGCCGAACTGTATCGCGCACGCAACTTCAAGCAGTGGATGAGCAAGGGCCTTTACCTCGGTACGCTGATGGTCGGCATCGAGCAAAAGCTCTTGGGCGGCAACGTCCCGTGGACACTGCGTCACCAGCACTGGGACCACGAGATGCTAAAGCCGGCGTCGCAGTGCGAGCCAATCGAGTATCCCAAGCCAGACGGCAAACTGACCTTCGACCGGCTCTCCTCGGTGTTCATCTCGAACACGAACCACGAGGAAAACCAACCGGCGCATCTGACTCTGAAAGACGCATCGGTCCCGGTGAATGTAAACCTCCGCACCTATGCAGGGCCCGAAAGCCGCTACTGCCCGGCTGCCGTCTACGAGTTCATGAAGGGCGACGACGGCGGCGAGCGCCTTGTGATCAACGCGCAGAACTGCGTGCATTGCAAGACCTGCGACATCAAGGACCCGACACAGAACATCGTGTGGGTCACGCCGGAAGGCGGCGGGGGACCAAACTATCCGAACGTGTAAGGCCCTGGTGCCGACTCTTACAAATCTTCTGAACCCGTATAAGCGCGATCCTTATCATGTCCCCCGTACTGGTGAATGTCTCTGCTGCCGGCTGCTCCCCCTTTCCCGCGTTGCTCTTCGAAAACCAGGTGCTGGCACTGACTCATTGGCAGTCCCTTGGCCTGCAGGGCACAAGTTCGATTGCGGCGTTTCTCGATAACTGGGCCGGCAATTCGGAAGTGCTCAAGCAGCAATGCAACGCAGAAACCATGCAGAAGGCGCTCATCAAATGTGGGGCTCCTGTCGCCGCGTTTCATCTGCATGAGCCCGTTGCTCCGCGGCAAGTCTATTGCACGATCGGCAACTACCGCAGCCAGATCGTGCAATCCGCCCTTGACGCCGACGACGGGCCTCAGGGGCCGCAAGCGCTCGCCCGGCGCGAGGCAGCGCTCACTGCCATCGAGACCCGGCGCCGCGACGGTGCGCCCTACATATGCCTGAAAGGAGCGACTTGCGTGTCCGGCCCGTACGGGCAGCTGCCAGTCGAGGCTGGAATGTCGACCCTTGACTGGGAGGCCGAGGTCGGAGTCGTTATCGGGCGCCCCGCGCACAACGTTGATGTAGCACGCGCGCTCGACTGCATTGCCGGCTATTGCGTGGTCAACGACATTACGCTTCGAGACAGCGTGTTCCGGCAGGACGCTCCGACGCTAGGTGCGGACTGGCTACAGTCCAAGTCCCGCAGGGGCTGGTTGCCTACTGGGCCATGGCTCGTACCCGCGTGGGACATCGATGATCCATCTGCGCTTCGCCCCTGGCTTCGCCTTAACGGAGCCTTGATGCAGGACGGTGTCGTCAACGACATGATTTTCAGCATCGCGGAACAGATCGCATATCTGTCGACATACACCCCGCTCCAGCCAGGAGACCTTATCTGCACCGGCACGCCTGCGGGCCTGGGAGGCCACCATGGCCGATATCTGCGCGTCGGAGACGTCATCGAAGCGGGCGTCTCTGGTCTTGGCTCTCAACGGGTTACATGCACGGATTGAGTACTACATTTTTTGCCACCAAGCGAACGAAGAGGAAATCATGTCTGGTACCGTATTGCTTACTGACTTTGCCTGGCCCGACGATGCCATCGAGCGCCGGGTTATCGAATCGGCCGGCTTCCAGCTTGCCACAGGGCCGGCATCCGCCGCGCCGGAATCCACGATCGATGCACTCGTCGAACAGTATCAGCCGGATGCGATCATGACCTGCTGGGCACCCGTGTCGTCCGCAGCTATCCAAGCCTGCCCAGGACTGAAGGTTGTAGCCCGCTTGGGGGTAGGACTCGACAATATTGCGGTGGAGACCGCGACGGCACACGGCGTCTGGGTGACCAACGTGCCAGACTACTGCGTCTCGGAGGTCTCCGACCACGCGGTAGCCTTTGCGCTTGCATGGACGCGTGGGATCATCAGCTACGATCGCGAAGTTCGCTCGGGGCGCTGGAATCCCGCCAGCGCAAACCTCAAACGCCTGGCAAACATGACGTGCGGGATCATCGGCTACGGTCGCATCGGTCACGCTACCGCATCGAAACTGAACGCGTTTGGTTGCCGCGTTCTTTCCCATACGTTGTATCCCCAAACCGACGTCCCCAACGTCCAGTTTGTCGGGTTGGAGGACCTGTTGGCCGATAGCGACATCGTGATCGTACACGTCCCGTTGACCGACTCGACATATCACCTGATCAACCGGTCCAGCCTTGCGCTGATGAAGCCAGGCAGCCTGCTGATCAACGTGAGTCGGGGTGGCATCGTTGACACCGACGCAGTGGTCGAGGCGCTTCAGTCAGGAAGACTGTCGGGCGCAGCGCTGGATGTGCTCGAGACCGAACCGATCGTGCCACAGGCACTGTTATCGTGTGAAGGCGCGATGCTGACCCCGCATGTGGCATTCTCTTCAGATGCGTCACTCGCGGAACTACGACGGCGCGCAGCGGAAGAAGTGGTTCGTGTGCTCAGGGGCTTCCCGCCGGCGCAGCCGTGCAACCAGCCCCAGCGCGCCAAGCCGATTCCGGACAACTGATGTAGATGAAAGCAGCTGCATCGTACCGGTCCTGCGATGTCGAATTCAGCACGCATTCCGTTTTCCTGACCAACGGTGTACGCGAGGACTGGATAGCTCCCGACAAATCGCATGGCTCAAATCGAAGCGCCTGTCTTCGTCAAGAAAGAGCCGAGACTGCAGCGGCACTTTCAGACGGACTTCCACCTGAAGCACATACTTGAAGTGGCCGCTGCAGCACACCGCTGATTCAACTACTTGGGCGATATGAATACCTCTGAAATAAGCTCCCTTTCTAACGCCGAACAAACGGCACTGGTTTCCTTCCTGATATCCCAGGGCCTCATGGTTGGAGGCGAAGCACTATCGTCCAGCCGACTGACCGGCGGCGTGTCGTCCGATATCTGGAAAATCGAACTCCCGGGTCGCACGCTTTGCGTCAAACGTGCGCTGGGCAGACTCAAGGTCGCCGCAGACTGGGAGGCCCCGTTGACACGCAACGCCTATGAATGGGCATGGCTGCAGTTCGCCTTCGAGCACGCACCTGACAATGTGCCGCGTCCGATCGCCCGGGACGCGGACGCCGGACTCTTCGCCATGTCGTTCCTGCCCCCCGCGACGTACCCCATCTGGAAAACTCAACTAATGGAGGGCATAGTGCAGCCGTCGGTAGCAGGCGACGTCGGCGTTGTCCTCGGTCGGCTGCACGCTGCCAGCGCGGCACGCCCGGACCTCGCAGCCAAGTTCGACTCGGTGGAGATTTTTCATGCGCTCCGCCTCGAACCCTATCTTGTCGCGACGGCGACGAAGAACATCAACGTAGCGGATGCACTACTAGCGCTTGCACAGCGCACTCGCAACGCGAGCCTCGCACTGGTTCATGGCGACGTGAGCCCGAAGAACATCCTCCTCGGACCGAAAGGTCCAGTTTTCCTTGACGCAGAATGTGCCTGGTACGGTGATCCCGCGTTCGACCTCGCGTTCTGTCTGAATCATCTCCTGCTGAAGTGCCTGGTGCAACCGGACGCCCTTGACGCGTTGATCGAGTCCTTCAAGACATTGACCGAACGCTATCTTCATCAGGTCTGCTGGGAACCGGTTGCTGAACTCGAGGGGCGCGCGGCGAGCCTCCTGCCTGCCCTGCTACTGGCCCGTATCGATGGGAAATCGCCAGTCGAGTACATCACCCGCGAGGAGCATAAAGCCCTGGTTCGCATGACAGCCTATGATTTTCTGCAAAAGCCGGCTTCGCGATTGATGGACATTGCAGAGGGTTGGCGCATCGCATTGACGCGCTCACGCTGAACCCCAGCGTCAACACGCCCTCTCCGCTCAGCCATTCGGGCAGGGTCAAGGGAACCTGATGGCGCGCCAACCCCAGAGTGCTGCTCCTACTTTTCCGTAGAGAGTTCCGCAATGACATTAGCGCATAGCCGCTTTCCGTATGCCCTGACCCTTGGTCAGGCTCTCTCCGGCATCTCGGTGTCCTGGTCGATATGAACTTGACGAATTCCAATGAGGCCTTATCAGGGCTTCGCGTTCTTGACCTCTCACGCGTACTGGCTGGGCCGTGGGCAAGTCAGTTGCTAGCTGATTTTGGCGCTGACGTCGTGAAGGTCGAGCGTCCTCATACCGGGGACGATACTCGTGCCTGGGGCCCCCCCTGGCTCGAAGACGCACAAGGAGAGTCGACCAATCAGTCAGCCTACTACCTCAGTGCCAATCGAAACAAACGCTCTATCACCGTTGACATGGCTCGTCCTGAAGGCCAGCAGCTCATCCGGACGCTTGCGAGCTATGCAGATGTGGTCATCGAGAACTTCAAAGTCGACGGACTTCGGCAATATGGACTTGACTACGACTCTCTTTCGGCGACCAATCCGCGCCTCATCTATTGCTCGGTTACCGGATTCGGCCAGACTGGACCATCAGCGCCGCGCGCGGGTTATGATTTTTTGATCCAGGGAATGGGCGGTTTGATGAGCATCACCGGCCGCCCCGATGAAGAGGACGGCGGTGGACCGGTCAAGGTCGGTGTTGCAGTGACCGATGTGATGACTGGCCTGTACGCCACAGTAGCAGTGCTCAGCGCCCTTGCTTTTCGCGACAGAACAGGTAAGGGACAGCACATCGACCTGGCACTGCTGGACGTGCAGATCGCCTCTCTCGCTAATCAAGCGTCGAATTACCTGGTTGGCGGGTCTGCTCCCCGTCGCATGGGCAACGCTCATCCCAACATCGTTCCCTATCAGGACTTCCCCACTGCTGATGGCCATATGATCATCGCCGTTGGCAACGACGGACAGTTCCAGAGTTTCTGCAGGGTCGTGGGTCATCCCGAGTGGGCTGAAGAGCAGGCATTCAAAACGAACCCCGAGCGCGTGAAGAACAGGGCAAGGCTGGTCGGGTTGGTTAACACGGTCACCGTCAAACGCTCGACGGCGGAATGGGTCGTCCTGATGGAGAGCGCAGGTGTTCCATGCGGTCCTATCAACACACTGGACAAGGTTTTCGACGATCCACAGGTACGAGCTCGCGGAATGAGGATTGAGATGGACCATTCTGAGGCCGGGACCGTTCCCCTGATTGCGAATCCAATCCGGATGTCCGAGAGTCCGGTGGTCTATCGGCGCGCGCCTCCCACACTTGGCGAGCACACGTGCGAAGTGCTGCGATCGTGGCTAAGAATGGGAGAAGACGAGGTACAGGCGCTGCGCGAACTCGGGGTCGTGTAGCCCCTTCAGACTTGTTACGCAACTATGACTTCTCTCTTCATCCTATCTCGCCAAAACACCATTCGTGCGCATAAAGCACGCTGGTTTCGGCGCGCGCTACTAATTGTCGCCACCATGCAAGCAACGAATGCAATGCCAGCCGACCCTACGCTAGCCCCCAGCGGAACATTGCGAGCTGCTTATATTGTCGCAAACGTGGCGCAAGCTCGACGCGACAGCACCACGGGGGCAATCACTGGGGTGATCGTGGACATAACTCAGGAGCTCGGGCGCCAGGCTAACGTGCCCGTGGCCATTGTGCCGCTGCCGACTGCTGCCTCCGTTCTGGAAGCGGTGCAAAACGGAAGCGTGGATATCGGCTTCGTGGCGCCCAATGCCGAGCGTTCTGGAGTGCTCTTTTCGCAGACATATATGCAGGTGCAGCAAAGTGCGTTAGTCCGTGCGGACTCGCCACTGAAGTCGGTGCGGGAGCTTGATCGCATAGGCCAAACGATTGGTGTGAACACCGATGACACCGTCGGGGTCTGGTTACAGCAACACCTGAAGTCCGCTACGCTACTTGCCACCCCGGATTACACACTGCAAACTGCCTTCCTGTGGCTCCATGAAGGAAGTGTGGTTGCTTTCGCTGGCGGTCGACAACGCTTAGCTTCCCGCGCTCATGCCGAAGCGGGCCTGCGAATGCTGCCTGACAACTTGTACGGAGTGCCACAGGCAATTGCTGTGCCATCGGACAGGAATGACCGCCTAACCTTGGTCAATGCCGCGCTCAGCTCAATGCGAGAGAGCGGCTTTCTTGTGAACTCCGTGAAGCGAAGTGGAATCGAGGGACTCGCTGTGGCGCCAGAGAACGTATCTGACCAGTAGCTGGCGACGCCGACTGTGTAGACGCGATCGCTGCAGTTGACCGACCATTTGCATGATGGGCATGTGCCCGGATCGTTCCCGCGATAGGCGATCAAGGACACCATCCCTTCAATTCATCGAACTGATCATCCAGCGTCCTTGTTCCGCAAGGGCGCGCCTCGACGATCTACCCGCTAGATTTCAAGCTCGCTATACTCGAACAGACTCGCGTTCTCGGTGCCTCGGTTACGGTAGTGGCGCGTGAGAACGGGATCAACGCCAATGTCGTCTTCGGGTGACGCAAGCTGCTATGGGAAGGCCGTCTCATATCTGGTCCGGCGGAGCTGACCACGCTGGTGCCGGAGTTTGTTACGGACCCGATGGCGAGTTCAGTATTAGCTAATCCGCCGAGCGGAGATGTGGCCAACCCTCGCTGGGGAGCTATTATTCGCATCGAACTGGCGCGCCGGCGCTTCGCCTGGCCACGAACCGATGGCGGTATCACCGCGCTCACCACAAGCGCCAAACTCGGCGTACCCCTATTGATGCTTGCATAAATGATGACATCACCACAACTCGGGCATCTGGTCGTCGACAGCTCGGGCCGGATGGCGGGGAGACCCCATACCCCACAACTCGGATCTCCTACGCGTAGTTCAAAAGCTATGCCGGATTCCAATCATCGTGCCAAATTGCGATCCACCTGGCGCCGGATTCGAACCGGGGGCTCCTACACTTACTGATTGGGCAAGTTGGCCACTGTTATTAATATGCCCGATAGTGGCATAGACAGACGTTCTTTTTGAGAAATTATAGGTACCTCGCAACGTATACAAGAAGGCGTGGTTATCACTGTTCCGATAGTCAAGATAGTATAATTCCCCTGACAGAGTGATGGCTGGAGTGATTTCGTAGGCTGCTCCCGTGTACCAGAGATTGCTTCTCGGTGTCGAACTACCCCCGTTATTTCGAAGTATAACCCCCGTGCCCAACTTGGCATTACCTAGCAAAGCGTATGCCCCCAACGCCAGTCGTTTATCTGCAATACTGCTGCGGGTTAGTCCATTGGGTGCGCCGGTGCCGCCTCTCATGACGTCGTATGCCGCGGAAATTCCCCAGGATTTTTGTTCGTAGAGAAGGAGCGCAGACCATTGCTGGCATGCCTTCACGTCTGAAGGGTTCTCTCCAGCGCAGTTAGCGTTAGTTGTGCCGGGAGCCAATGCGCTATCACGCCCGAAGCTGTAGGTGCCACCGATTGTCAGTCCACCGAATGTCCCCTTGTAGGAGATCGCGTTGTCAACCCTGGGATTCGAAAGATAGGGGTCGAGAGCGCCCGATCCGTATATGTTTGCACCCAAGATATCGGTATCTAGTGTGCCCCAAAAAATCATGGAGTACTGCCGTCCGAACGCGACTTGTCCCCAAGGCCCGGAGAGGCCGACTAGCGCTTGCCGGCCGAACAGGCGGCCGCCCTGACCAGAGCTTCCTGCATCTGGGGCAAAGCCGGATTCGAGAACAAAAATGCTCTTGAGGCCGCCACCCAGATCTTCAGTCCCGCGCATGCCCCATCGTGAGGGTGTTGTCCCGGTATTTGAAGGAACACGAAATAGACTATCCTTACTGGCACCCACATTGCTTACATACTCCACGCCGCTATCTACAACACCATACAAGGTGACAGATTGGGAAAATGCTGAAGCAGGGAAGATTGCCGTTGCCAAGAATGCAAATTTCCATTTTTTCATTTTGTCTCACTCCTTGCCATTAATTTGTTTTTATAATTAAACACCGTTAAATACGGGACTTACTTTTACCCGACAATCCTCCACTTCATGTTGCAATTAACAATTACTTTCTCGCCACGCAACTTAACCTCTCGAGACTACGGCTCGACCGGGAACACGCTAACCGGGTCCGATCAATGATTTGCTCCTCGATCGCCCGCCGCGATTTCCGATAGGTTGACCAGCATCGGGACGGATCTTTGGATTTTTTATCGCTCCACTACTGGTTAGGAATGGAACGCCGCTCCGTCTCATTTTCATGCCGCTTGGACATCATGCGCGGCAGCATGGAAATCAGTGAATCACTCCGATCGATAAAATGATTTTTCATCGCCATGAGCACATGGCCGCATACGAGTACCGCAGTCGTGTATGCGAACGTCATATGGATCAGTTTAAGAATTGGCGTCAATTCCGGGGCTTTCGCCATAAGCGGTGGCAAATAGAAGAGCCCGGCAACGGGGATCTTGTATCCGGCGGCAGAGCTCCATAGCCAGCCAGAAACGGGAAGCGAAAACATGCAGATATAAAGCAGCAGATGTCCGACACCAGCGGCAGCACGCTCGAACCTGGGGACGTCGCGCGACATTGGCGGCGCCCCGTGTATCAATCGCCATGGGATTCTCGCTGCCAGCAGGAACAGGGTAACTGCGGCGATTGACTTGTGCAGCATAATGCTGTCGACCTGGATCTTTTGCGGCAAACTCAGGGTGCTGGAGTAATAGCCAGTGGCCCAGGCGGTAACGATCAGCACAGCCATCGCCCAATGAAGCACCTTAGCGAGGGACGTGTATTGTCTCTTTTTCATTTCTGTCTCCTTCCATGGTCCTAACCGCTTTCTTTGCCGCTTCTATTTTTCACATCCTGGTTGAAATACCAGTCCAGCATGAACCATCCTAATCTCGATAGAGATTCAGGATTTTTTGCAGGTTATTCTGGATCAGATAGATCAGCAGGAATCGAAAGCTGATTAAGAAATAGAGATTTCCTCAAATCCTGCTGGACTCCCGAGTCCAGCAGGATGATTCCCGAGCTGATTAAGGAATCACGACGTAGTTACTAAACCCGCCATCGCGGTCCTTAAGCCCCGATATCGCCTCATTGACATCCGCGAGCGGGAAACAACGGCTCTCAAGGTATGAGAGATCAATGGTGCCTGTGCGCACCATTTCCGCCATCTCCTGTCCCTGCGCGGTCGTGAACCAGTTCGATCCGATTAGCTGGATCTGCTCGTCCATCAACCACTTGACGTCAATAGGAAGTTCCTCTGCGACGCCTCCCACGTTGACGATCTTGCCGCCGCGCCGCACGCCCTTCATCGAGTCGAGCATGGTGGCCGCAGGTGCCTTCGCGCCCAGTGCACTGATCACGAAATCCACACCCTCGCCTCCCGTTCGGGATTTCGCCCACTCGCCCGTTGACGTTTCGCCGAGCTGGATTACTTCGATACGATCCGGCGCAAGCGCTTTAACGCGCTTTAACAACCGCTCGTCCCGACCGGTACCCAGAATCTTGGACAGACCCATGGCGAGACCAAGCACCGTAGACGCAACCCCGAGTGTTCCAGTGATGCCGTCGATCAGTGCGACTTGTCCCGGCCCTGCACCGGCGTTCTTGAGCGCACCGTAGGATGTGCCGAGATAGCCGAATCTGCCCGCCTGTTCGAAAGTGAGGTTATCCGGAATGTTGACGATGGCGTAATCCGGCGCAGTCATGTATTCCGAGAATCCTCCATAGGGGTATAAATCGAAGATTCGTTGCCCGTCGCGGCTCGTGCTGAAATAGCCGTTGAGCGTGAAGTATCGACAGAAACTGCGCTGCCCCGCCCGACAGGCCGAACACGAACCACATGAACGCAATGGGCTGACGTAGACGCGGTCACCCGGCTTCGCGTTAATGACGGCTTCGCCGACCTCTTCGATGACGCCCGCCGGGTCCAGGCCGAAAATGGCTGGGAACTTCGGCAACGGCTGGTGCGGGAACCACGTCATCCAGTTGTTGATCACGTTCGCCATATTGGGAACGATGCCGCAAGCCTTCACCCGCACCAATACATCATTGGGACGGGGCTTCGGCACCGGAATCGTGTCGAGCGTCATGGGCGTACCGAGGGCATGCAGCCTGGCTGCTACCATTGTCTTTTCCATACTAACCTCTTGCTATCAATTCAATTTGCGCGTGGCAGTGTCGCGATGCCGCGCAAGCCAGCGCAGTTGCATGTCGACAGCCTTGGCTGCCGCGAGACCGGCGCCCTGCCCCTTGGCACACTTGGGTCAGGGGATATCCGCGAGAACCTTCCATACGCGCAACACACAAGGCCGACTGTCGTTGAAGCTCAGCGATATCCTTCTTCGAGCTCGATGTCGAGCGCACCCATGATGCGAACGCCGGAGTTGTACCAGGCAATCGTCAACACCAGCTCGACCAGTTGGCGCTCCGAATGGAAAGCGGCAACTGCATTCCACGTCTTTGCACTGACGTTCACCGCCAGCGTGGACTCTTTAGCGAGTGCCATCACGGCGCGCTCGTGCGCATCGAAGCTCGGCGACTCTTCAAAGTTCGCAACCGCATTCAATTGCTCTTCGCTGATACCGGCCTTCAGCCCGTGCGACTGGTGATGCGCAATTTCATACACCGACCCTGTGCAATGCCCGACGGTAAGGATCGCGAGTTCCCGAAGCTTGGGACTCAACTCCGAGGCGCGCAGCGCGTTTGCGTACGACAGGAATTCGTCAAGAATCAAAGGCGCGTTTGCGAGCGCCCTGAAGATGTTGGCCGTAGGGACTTTCCGCTCGCGTTCCAGCCTGTCGAAAATGGCGTGATCCGCATCACTGCTATCCGAGCGATCAAGGTATTTAACTCGTGCCATGGTTTGCAATCCTCCTCCTACAGTTGTTTGTTTGCCGAAAGCTGTTTCTGGACATAGCTTTCGAGGGTTTCAGGGCTGGGCTTTTCCAGGGGCGGGATGAGCGACGTAGCCTCGAACTTGGTCGCTTCGAAATACCAGCGCGCAGGCGCCGGCAGCCCCCAGCGCACACTGGTACTGAGCTGGGCCGCTTCCCAACGCACCGGCTCGATCTCCGTGTCGATCGTCTGATAGTGGCTGTTGAAAAGCTCGACACGGTGTCCGTCGGGATCACGCAAGTAGACGAAGAGCATGCCGCCCGGGCCGTGCCGGCCCGGGCCGCGTTCGACCTCGGTGCCGTAGCCATAGATACCTGCAAAATCGCACGCCTCGAAAATATTGTGCGACTCCGATACGGTATAAGCGAAGTGATGCAGGCGAGGTCCCTCTCCCTGCACGATCGCCAGATCCAGGCACGTACCCTTGCGGTACATGAACGCACCGAGCAGTTTGTCGCCGTGAGCGAGGTACTCCGAATTCCGAAAGCCGAGGCGGCTGTAGAACTCGCACAGCGCATAGGTGTCGGGAGCGATGATCTGGACGTGATCCAGTCGTTGCGCGTGCGCACCCTTAAACAACTCGCGCTTCAGATATTGCCGTTCGCGCGTCTCCATCGTCGCGCAAAGTTCGATCTTCGTGCCAATCGGATCGGTTACATGCAGCGTGCGATCCTGGTGCTCGACGTCGACCCACTCCGCTGGCAATCCCTCGGCCTTGAAGAAGTGATACGCCGAATCCAGGTCTTCATCAAAAAATACACGGAAGCCTAGTCGCTTGCAGGTTGGCTCGCCGTGAGTCTGCACAAGGACGAGGCTATGGTGGCAGGCCTCCGCCAGTCCGCGCAGGTAGCAGACCTGATCGTCCTCGTCGGAGACGACCAGCCCTACGATATTGACGTAAAACTCACGGCTCTTCGCCAGATCCGCGACATGCAGCACGACATGGCTTGTGCGGGTGATGTTAAAAGGCGGCCGAAGATTGACGCGTGGCAACATACGAACCTCATATTGATGAGTGTTGGAAGAACTGCGCTAACGTTAGCACGATACTAGGATTTAAAGAATAGAATGTCAATCAGGACAACACTTAGCAATGCTTACGTTCGCACAGAATGTTACGAATAGCGAGGGAGGGCTGCAATTTCTGCAGCAAAGGCACCCACCGCATCCAGCAGGAATTTGAGGCTTGCCTCATCAACGAGGCGGCCGCCCTCGATCTTGCCGTACACCCCGGGAATGACGACCTGCGGCCAGACAATGACCCTTGCCAACATACCGGCGAGAACCTCCCGCAGTTGTGCCTGGGCACGCACGCCCCCGGTAAAAGCGGGCGAACTCGTAACGATAAGCACTGGCTTACCCGTCATGGGCGACGCAAAGGCAGGACGCGACGCCCAGTCGAGGGCATTCTTCAGAACACCGGGCATTCCGCAGTTATATTCCGGTGAACACAGGATGACGCCATCGCTTCCTTCAATGGCAGACCTGAATTCCTGAACGGTGCGGGGCACACCTTCCCGCTCGAGGTCCTGGTCATACGGAGGAATACCGTGCAGCGTCAGCACGGACATTTCAATACCGGCTGGCATCGAGTCTTGCAGCGTGTGAAGCACAGAAGTGTTGCTCGACTCCCGGCGCAGGCTTCCTGATATCCCCAACAGGTTAAGGTCTGGCATTGGCGGTTACCTTTTTAAACTGAATCACAACGGGTGCCCGCGACGGCCGCCCGTTCTGCCACCTTCCGTGGCGCATCAATGATGAAATGGCAGGGCGGACCAGCCACTGAAGACGGCCTGCGTTCCAAGTGACTCCTCGATCCTCAGTACTTCGTTCCACTTGGCGGTACGCTCGGAACGGGAGAACGAACCAACCTTGAGCTGGCCGGCATCCCAGCCGATGCTGAGGTGCGCGATCGTCACGTCTTCAGTCTCACCTGATCGGGCGGACACAATCGTGCCAAAACCAGCCTTTTTCCCTGCTATAAGCGCCTCGTGCGCCTCAGTTACCGTGCCTGCCTGGTTCGGCTTGATTAACACCGCGTTGGCATGGCCAGCGGCGGCGGCTCTGGCCACCCGACCAGCATTCGTGACGAGGAAATCGTCCCCGATAATCTGGCATCTCGATCCATACTCTTTTGTGAAAATGCCGAATCCGGCCGGATCGTCTTCCGCCAACGGATCTTCGATTGAGAGGATTGGATAATTGGCCAGCCAGCCGCCAAGCATCTCGACCATGCCTTCCGTGTCCAGGGTGCGTCCGTCCAGGGCAAGCGTGTAGCGGCCGTTGCTGCCAAACTCGGACGCCGCGATGTCAAGCGAAATGCCCACGTCTGAGCCAGGAGCCAGACCTGCATCGGCAATCGCGGATACCAGCGCGTCCAGCGCCTCCTCGTTGCTGTCGAACGCGGGCCAGTACCCGCCCTCGTCTGCAACCCCCTGCAACTTGCCGGCCCTTTTCATCAGCGCGCCGGCCGCTCGGTAGATCTCCGCGGTCCAATCCAGCGCCTCAGCGAAGCTGCTCGCGCCCGGACACATCACCATGAAATCCTGAACATCAACCCGTCTCGCCGCATGAGCACCGCCACCAAAGATCTGGATCTCGGGAAGCGGTATGCGTACCGCCTGGTTGCCGGCCAGGTAGCGCCAGATCGGCGTCCGCGCTGCAGCGGCCGCGGCGTGCAACACGGCCATCGAGGTCGCGACCAGCGCGTTGCCGCCCAGTCGCCCACGATTCACGGTACCGTCCAGTTCCACCATTCCTCTATCAATGGCGGCCTGGCCCGAAGCATCGCGGCCTTTCAGCATGTCCGCAATGTCGCGATTCACTGAAGAGACCGCGTTGGCGACGTCCAGGCCGCCGAAAGAGGCACCGCCATCGCGAAGGTCCAGCGCCTCTGCGCTGCCGGTTGATGCGCCCGCTGGCGCAATGGCACGCCCCGTCACGCCACATGCGAGCGTCACCTCCACCTCAACGGTTGGGCGGCCGCGGGAATCCCACACGCGACGGCCGTGCACGCGGGTGATGGTTGTATCGGTCATACATACTCTCCTGTAGTTGCCTTGATTACCCCGGAAAATCGCATAGTGATGGCCGGTCCGAACGCGTTGGCGATGTGATCCTGCGCAGCGCTATCGCGCTATCTGGTCACGCTCCCTCATGGCACCAATCAGCACGAATGCGACGCTAGCCGCGCGCTCGCTTCTGTTTCTCCATGCATGCCGCGTGCCGTTCTGGACGATGAGATCGTGCTGCCGGAGGTGCGTGACACTACCGTCGTCAAGCTCCAGCCAGATTTCGCCGTCGAGCACGATGCCGTAGTCGATGCTCGGCGTTGCGTGCATTCCGTCCGGCTCGAACAGTTCCGCAAGCCCCGGGCTGATCTTTGCGTTTTCCTGGGAAGCGGCCTGAGGATCGAAGGCTGGCGACGAGAACACACTGTCCGGCGGGAACGTGACGACAAGGAACCGGGTCTCGCCGGCGCCGGGGACGATGCTTCCCACGGCAAGCGTCGGGTCGATGCCATCGAAGGGCAGCAACGACCCCGCTGATGTCGCCCAAACAAGACGGGATACCATTCCTGGGATATGCCGGAAGACGTCTGAACGCGGCGGAGTGTCATCCAACGCCACCTCGGACCCGCCCCCGCCGCTTCCGGTCACTACGCGCCTGACGCCAACCGGCAATCCTGCCTCTTCTTGTGATTCGAATTTCATTGTTGCCTCCATTTCGACCGTTCGTCTGACGGTACGGTCTCCGATAAGCGCAGGTGGGCTGCGCCCGCCGTCGCTGCACATCGACCGGCCCCGCCAGCACCGCATGCTGGTGCGGAGCCTTAACCGGCATCGCAGGTACCACCGCAGCACCCGCAACCATCGAACCATGCGCAATCCAGTTCGCATCGCCGCAAGCCCTGCGCGGCGCAGAAATTGGCTAAAGCTGCCCGAATTCGAGTGAACCAAGAGCCCGTTGTGCCGCTTACACCACAACCGAAGTTGGCTCATTGCATCTGCGATGCCCATCAAAATGCGAACGTTAGCATTAGTTTGCAGCGTGCGGATCATCAAGTCAATAGTGAGCCCCTGCGCAATTGGCATTGACATCTCTGAGATCAATTGCTATCGTTAGCACGATCTACCCAAGTAATGCACCATGAAAATCATTCGATACTTGACCGGCGGCCGTGCTCACTATGGAATCGTTGAGCAGGACGGAAGAATCGATCGACTGGCTGGCTCGCCCCTGCAGGACCTGCAGCGCAGCGGCGAGGTTGACGCGGTCGATGCAGTGCAGATATTGACGCCGATTGAGCGCCCGCGAGTGTTCGGCCTCGGGTACAACTATCGCGCGCACTCACAGGAGGTAGGTAAGGCAAGTCCCGAGATACCGGTGCTTTTCATGAAGCCGAGCACGACGGTCATTGGCCCCGGGGACGGCATTGTCTACCCGCCCGACGGCCAGAATATCCATTTCGAAGGCGAGCTCACCGTTGTGATCGGCAAGGAAGCACGGCACGTATCAGAGCCGGACGCACTCGGCTACGTGCTGGGCTACACATGCGGGAATGACGTCAGCGACCGGGTTCTGCAGCACCGTGAAAGCAAGTTCGGATGTCTGCTCGTCGGCAAGGGCTACGATACGTTCGCACCGATCGGCCCTGTCATTGCCACGGCACTTGATCCGTCGAACCTGAGCATCGTTACTCGGGTAAATGGTGAAGTTCGGCAAGATGGAAACACCGCGGATCTGGTCTTCAACGTTCCGCAGATCATCGCTTACCTCAGCAAGTACATGACGCTGCTACCTGGCGACCTGATCATGACGGGGACTCCCGCTGGCGTCGGCCCCATCAAGGCTGGTGACGCGATTGAAGTGGAAATCGAGGGAATTGGCGTCCTTCGCAACAACGTCATATCCGCTACCGATATCCAGTCCTGAGGCACGATTGGTTTCGGCGATGCCGCTTCCCGGGTCCCTGCTTCTCGAAGACTCGCGTTGTCGATAGCCTTCCGTTGAGATTTTTCTTCGGTTTCTTGTATGCCCGACACCGACTGTGTAGACGTCGATCCTTGGATCGCACCCCGTCGGCGGCGACCTCGATGCTGGACATACGAACTGTCGGAGTCGGTACTGCGCAACGCGATCCGGACCTGGTGCCGAAGCACCCGCTACTGGACCTGCCTGGTGGATGGTGCCCCGCGCGTGGATCTGACGGGGCGGTCGGCGGGACACGTTGCCGCCACAGAGGCCTCGGGTTCCTTGCACGCCGCCAGGACGGCACTCCCGAATTCCGCGCTGTGGCGTCGGCGAGGCAAGCTTCTGAAGTCCATAGACGTCCATCGAATTTAGATGCACGCCATCTTCCCGAGTCCAGTCGGCAAGATCAACGTGTGATGAATGGCCGCTTACACCGAGCTCGCCCAAAGCGTATCCCCCACTGAACAGAATGGGCGCGTCGGCAGTGTCTCCTTTGAAGCGAGCGACGTAGCCTGTCGGCTGGCCCGGCACTTCAATCACGTAAACTAGCGGCCCAGACCATCGAGTCGATCACCTGCACGCAGATGCTGCACCGGCTCCGGATCGTGCAGATCAGCACCAACCCGACAGTCCGACGATACGCCAAAGCGCGTAGCCAGGTACGTCAAGTACCCAATCGCCCCGAGCCGGCACGCTGACGAGCCCGCCCCACCTCAAAACGAGCGCGGCATGCCGAGGACATGCTCACCAACGTAGGACAGGATCAGGTTCGTCGAGATCGGTGCCACCTGATACAGACGGGTTTCGCGGAACTTTCGTTCAACGTCATACTCTGCGGCGAATCCAAAGCCACCGTGGTACTGCAGGCAGGCGTTCGCCGCCTCCCACGAGGCATCGGCGGCCAGCAGCTTCGCCATGTTCGCTTCGGCCCCGCATGATTCGTGCGCATCAAACAGCTTCGCGGCATTGAAGCGCATCAGGCTTGCGGCCTCCACGTTGACAAACGCCTTCGCGATCGGAAACTGCACGCCTTGATTCTGCCCGATGGGCCGACCGAACACGATCCGCTCGTTGACGTACTTCGTGACCTTGTCGATGAACCAATAGCCATCGCCGATGCACTCTGCGGCAATCAGCGTGCGCTCGGCGTTCAGGCCGTCGAGAATGTACTTGAAGCCCTTGCCTTCCTCCCCGATCAGGTTCTCGACCGGGATTTCCAGGTTGTCGAAGAACAGCTCGTTGGTCTCATGATTGACCATATTGAGGATGGGCTGGACCGTCATGCCGTTGCCAATGGCTTCCCGCAGGTCCACCAGGAAAATCGACATGCCCTCCGACTTCTTCTCGCACTCGGCGAGAGGAGTCGTCCGCGCCAGCAGGATCATCAGGTCTGAGTGCTGCACTCGCGAGATCCAGACCTTCTGCCCGTTGACGACATACTTGTCTGCCTTGCGCACGGCGGTCGTCTTGATCTTGGTGGTGTCCGTGCCGGTGGTCGGCTCCGTCACGGCCATGGACTGCAGGCGCAGGGCGCCACTCGCGATCTTCGGCAGATACTCTTTCTTCTGTGCGGCCGAGCCGTGGCGCAGTAGCGTGCCCATGTTGTACATCTGGCCGTGACATGCGCCAGAGTTTCCGCCGGAGCGATTGATCTCCTCCATGATTACCGAGGCTTGCGTCAGGCCAAGGCCGGAACCGCCGTACTCTTCGGGAATCAGCGCCGCCAGCCAGCCCGCATTGGTCAGCGCATTCACAAACTCTTCGGGATAGCTGCGCTGCTCGTCGATCTGGCGAAAGTACTCCGCAGAGAACTGGCTGCACAGATCCCTGACCGCCTCACGAATTTCCTGGTACTCATCAATCTTGTTCAGCATCAACGCTCTCCAATTCGATTTGTTTTGATTAGCCGAGTTCGGCCGTTGCGCTCATCGCGAGCGAACCGTCGGCCTGCCTAATCCACAAGACGACCGAACTTCCGTCTGCTTGCCTTCCGACCACAGACATGGAACGGCTGGCCGGAAAACGTCGGTCCGACACCCTTGAAGGCGAAGCGCTTCACAGAGATGCCGTAGCCGAAGACATACACCAGCGTCTACTCCAGTTCCACAAGCAGTTGCCCCGTCCGCACTTGATCACCGTTCGACACCAACACGCTCTTCACCACCCCACCTACCTCTGCCACCACGCTCGTTTCCATCTTCATGGCTTCGATGGCGACAAGGCGGTCTCCCTTTTCCACCGTTTGGCCGACCGATATCGCGACAAGGATCACCGCTCCTTGCATCGGTGCTCCCGCATGCTTCCCGTTGCCGCCCTCCGCCATCCGCGCTCCACGCGATGACGACCCCGCAACTTGCCGGTCGACACGGATCGGTCGGGGTTGGCCGTTTACTTCAAAGTAAAGCCTGACCGCGCCATCGACATCCACGTCCTGTTGCGCATTGAGCCCGACGAACAGCGTCTTACCCTTCTCGATGTCGACGGCAATTTCCTCGCCAACTCGCTGCCCGAAATAGAACACCGGTGTGGGAAGGATCGACACGTCGTCAAACTGCTCACGATGCGCGCAGAATTCCTTGAACACCTTTGGATACATTAGATACGACGCCAGATCATTGTCAGAGATTGGCTTACCGACCTCCCCCTCCGCCTGGCTGCGGACTGCTTCGAGATCGACCGCGGGAATGTGAGCGCCTGCGCGCCCTTCGATCGGCTTGGCGTCGCGCAGGATCTTCCGCTGCAGTTCCTTCGGAAAGCCGTCGGCCGGGTAACCCATCTCGCCACGGAACATCGAGATCACCGAGTCTGGGACTGAAGTCTCCTTCTCGGGATCGCTGATGTCGTCTGCTGTCAGTTGATTGGCGACAAGGTGCAACGCCATGTCGCCTACTACCTTCGACGATGGCGTCACTTTGACAATATCGCCGAACAACACGTTGACGTCGGCGTAGGCCTGGGCTACCTCGGACCAACTGGCCTCCAGCCCCAACGAACGAGCCTGTTCGCGAAGGTTGGTGTATTGCCCGCCCGGCATCTCATGCCGGTAGACATCGGAGGTTCCCGCCCGCATCTGAGCTTCGAACGGTTCGTAGTTCTTGCGAACCGACTCCCAGTAGGTACAAAACGGCTCCAACTCGTTGTGGTGAACCTCCGGTCGCCTCTCGTGATGCTGTAGTGCAGCAGCAATCGCGCCGAGGCTAGGTTGGGAGGTCAAGCCACTCAGCGAATCCATCGCACCATCGACGGCGTCCACGCCGGCCTCGATCGCAGCCAACACCGACGCTACCGCCCCGCCGCTGGTGTCGTGCGTGTGGAAGTGAATGGGGAGGCCCACCTCCTGCTTGAGCGCAGTGACGAGCGCGCGCGCAGCGTCGGGCCGACAAACGCCCGCCATATCCTTGATTCCCAGGACATGAGCCCCGGCCCTTTCGAGTTCCTTCGCGATGCGTACGTAATACTGGATGTTGTACTTGCCCCGCGTGCTGTCGAACAGATCACCCGTGTAGCAGATCGCACCCTCGCAAAGCGCACCGGCCTCCACCACCGCATCCATCGCCACCCGCATGTTCACCACCCAGTTGAATGAATCAAACACGCGGAAGAGGTCAACGCCACTGGCAGCAGCCCGCTTGACGAACTACTGAACGACGTTGTCGGCGTAATTTGTGTAGCCAACTGCATTGGAGCCACGCAGCAGCATCTGGAACAGGATGTTCGGCACAGCCTCCCTGAGGCTCTCCAGGCGCTGCCAGGGATCTTCGCGCAAGAAGCGCATGGCCACATCAAAGGTTGCGCCACCCCAGCACTCCATGGAGAACAGGCCAGGCAGCCTTTGCGCGTAGTACGGCGCGATCGCCAGCATGTCCCGGGTGCGCATGCGCGTCGCAAGCAGCGACTGATGCGCGTCGCGCATCGTGGTGTCCGTTAGCAGGACTCCCTGGCTGTCCTTCATCCATTGTGCGAACTGTTTCGGGCCCAGCTTCATCAGCAACGATCGAGTCCCGTCCGGAGCGGCAGGCGCTAGCTGGCCAACCGGCAGGGGATGCGTCATGACAAACGCGCTCGCTGGAGTCCTTCCTTTGGCGTCCGCATTCCCGTTGACATTCACGTCGCCAATGAAGCGGAGAAGCTTGGAGGCCCGATCGCGACGGTGCCGGAAATTGAACAGGTCCGGCGTATTGTCGATGAACCGGGTAGTACAACGGCCCGCCAGAAACTCCGGATGATCAATGACGTTCTCGAGGAAGGCCAGGTTCGTAGCAACACCGCGAATGCGAAACTCGCGCAGCGCGCGAGACATGCGCTGGTTCGCCTCGGCCGCGTCCCTACCCTTGGCAGTCACCTTGACCAGGAGAGAGTCGTAGAACGGCGTAATGACGGCGCCGGTGTATGCCGTACCGGCGTCTAGCCGGATCCCGAAGCCCGCGGCATTGCGATAGGTGGTGAGCTTGCCATGATCCGGCGCGAAGCCGTTCTCAGGGTCCTCGGTCGTAACACGGCACTGCACCGCATGCCCCTGCAACTTGATCGCCTCCTGAGCAGGAATATGGGATGCAGGCTCACCTATTCTGGCCCCCTCGGTCACTCGGATCTGCGCTTTAACGATGTCTATCCCCGTGACCTCCTCGGTTACGGTATGTTCGACCTGGATGCGCGGATTGACCTCGATAAAGTAGAACTCTTGCGTATCGGCGTCCAAGAGGAACTCGACAGTACCAGCGTGCGTATACGACACCGCGTTGGCAAGCTTCAGGGCCTGGTGACACAACGCGGTGCGCCGCTCATCGTCGAGATACGGCGCCGGAGCCCGTTCGACAACCTTCTGGTTGCGGCGCTGCACGGAACAGTCGCGTTCGAAGAGGTGGATGATGTTGCCATGCTGGTCGCCGAGAATCTGGACCTCGACGTGCTTGGCCCGAGCGATGAACTTTTCCAGGTAGACTTCGTCGTTGCCAAACGCTGCCTTCGCCTCGCGCCTTGCCGCCGCGATCGATTCGGCGAGATCTCCCTCGTGGTGGATAGCCCGCATTCCTCGGCCGCCACCGCCCCAACTAGCCTTCAGCATGAGCGGATAGCCGATTGCCGCAGCGAGCCCCTTGATCTTGTCGATGTCCTCCGGCAGTGCATCGGTGGCAGGAACCACGGGCACCCCAACACTTTGTGCCAGTGAGCGCGCCGACACCTTGTTCCCGAGTGCATGCATGACACCGGCTTTCGGGCCAATAAACAGGATACCCTCCTGCTCGCAGCGTTCGGCAAGCACGGGGTTCTCCGACAGGAATCCGTACCCCGGATGAATGGCATCGACGCCCGCGTCCCTCGCGACCCGCAGGACATCCTCGATATCCAGATAGGCATCGACTGGCTTCTTACCCTGACCCACAAGATAGCTCTCATCGGCCTTAAAGCGATGTTGCGCAAAGCGGTCCTGATGCGAGTAGATGGCCACCGTGCGAATGCCGAGCTCATTGGCTGCACGCATCACCCGGATCGCGATCTCGCTGCGGTTGGCGATAAGGAGGCTTTGGATCTTCTTCATGGGGAGGAGTCGGTCGGTAGTAGTTTTCTTAGCTCAGGATTCCCTACGCAGGGGAATGGCCGGCACGTTTGAGGAGGTCAACAGCTTGGAACGGTTGGTCCAGGCAAAGTGCGAGGACATACCGGCAACCCGCTCGTCATAACCACGCGCAAAATCGCCAACTTTGGGGCGCTCGACCTTGATCACACGAGCGCCAAGGTCTGCCAGTTGGCGCGTACAGAATGGCGCTGCGATTGCGTGTTCGAGGGAGACTACGGTAATGCCGTCCAGAGGACGCATGACAACCTCATTCGGAGAATGCGCCGTCCGCGCAGGATTTGCGCATGACAACGTCGGTGGGATCAGTCCGCGGTTGTCGCTTGACCTTGGGGCTTGCCGCAGCGGCCGGTATGCGTGGCGCATAGGCACGAATGTCTTCTATTTCCACGTCGCCTACCGCTGCACGCATTTGAAAGTCTGTCAGGCAGGCCTATCCAAGTAAATCTCGCTTTCTCGAAGCAGTCATTCGATGTACCCGAACACGCCCTCAGAGGGCATCGAAGACGGGGGAGATCTAGCCGCGCACCTCCGAACGAATCTACGTTCGCAATCCGCGAGCGAAACGGGGAAGTTGATAGCATCGTGCTGAAGGAAAACACCAAGCATTTCGACCTCGCTGGTTTAAGGCTGTTTTCGCGTATCGCGGAGGAAGCGAATCTCTCGCGAACTCATCGAGGTTGCGCAGGCGGCTGGACGGGCCCTGGATAACAGTTCTGCCCGGGCCACGGTGCCCACCACGAAACCAGGGGAGTTGATAGCAAGGAGCCGGCAGCGCCGGTACGGCAGGGCATCAACCGGAAGGACGCCCACCGCCAGAGACAAAACCACGAAACCAGCCACACCCGAAACGGCGCAGGACCTAGCGCTGCGAACGGCAGATGGCCGAACGCGCACCGCACGCGAGGTCAGGGGCCTCACCACGTAACCCATGGGTCATGCGGTTACGATGACCTTCAAGCCGGCAGGACTCGCCAGCCAACACTCGGGGGCCGTACGACGCAACCAAACGAGGCCCAAATGGCCTTATTGCTCTGCCCCCGGCAGGGCGGCTTTCTTTTCGTTAGTTTTCTTTCCCGGTCAAGGAAAAGTGACCGGCAGCCCCCCGCAGGGGGATGTCGTATGGCTTTTGGGTGCAAAAGCCAACGCCGCCGTAAAAACACAGATAAACCCCAAAAACCAACCGTTCTGCCCTTGCGCCCAAAAACCAAAACGATTCCGGCCCAGGCGGCGCAATTGCCTGAGCCGAGCCCGCCCACCAATCAGTCTTCCCCATCGACCCGGCAGAGAATCCTATGCGCGAGGCGAAGATGCGGTCTGTCGATCATCGTATCGCCGAGCCGCACCACACCCGACGCACCTACCTTGGAGAACGCCGCAACCACGCTCCTGGCCCAAACGACTTCCTCCTCCTTGGGAAGGAACGCCCGATTGATCGCGGCGATATGGTCGGGATGCCCGGCCGCCTTGGCGACGAATCCATCGCGTCGCGCCTGGGCCGCCTCAGCCACAATCTGAGCCTCGTCGCCAAGCTTGGTGCTGACCGCATCGATCGCGTCGACGCCGGCCTGGGCGGCCGCCAGCAGGCACATCGTTCGCGCTACGGAGAACGGCGGTGTCAGCTCCCGCCCTGCATGCGACGAGAAGGCGCCCAGGTCGGCGGCCAGATCATCCACGCCCCACATCAGCGCCCGAAGCCGCATCGGAGCGTTCCGGTACGACGACAATCCAAAAACGCCCTCCGACGTCTCCGTTGCCATGGCGATGATGCCCGTCTGCTGCTTGCCACCAAGCAGGATGTGCTCGTAGGCACAAAGGAAATCGCTAAGCCGGTGCACATCC
The DNA here is from genome assembly GCF_054589115.1 of Cupriavidus sp. 8B. Lineage (NCBI taxonomy): Bacteria > Pseudomonadati > Pseudomonadota > Betaproteobacteria > Burkholderiales > Burkholderiaceae > Cupriavidus > Cupriavidus sp. 8B. Next base: position 32,271 of record NZ_BAAILO010000654.1, read on the forward strand.
TCGACGCTCCGGCATTTCGGCAAGACTACGGCATCGGGACAATGGCGCACGACGCAGGCAAGATCGTCGAGCATGTGCGCCGTGGCCAGGCCGTTGATACGCACAAAGAACGAGGCCGCCATCGACTCTCGATGCGCATCGAGAAAGGCGGAAAGCCGCTTTCTGGCTTCCCCCTTGCCTTCCTCGGGCACAGCATCCTCAAGGTCGAACACCAGCGCATCCGCGCCCGAGCGCAAGGAGGCCTCCAGCTTTCTATCGCTATCGGCTGGCACGAACAGCAGTGAACGCAGATGGCCCGGCATACCTATACTCATGTTCCCCTCCTGCCTGGCGGACATCGCTGCCGCCTATTTCGATACTTTGACGCGCGCGCGCGCACTCCATGTCATGCAAAATCCTGAGTACTCCCTGATTTCAGGCCCTTGTCTTGCAAAGATTGCCTGCGGCGGCGGTCTTCGTCAAACCGCGTTCCCGGAATGCCCCATTCGTCATTGACGAATGCGGCTGACCGAGCGCTGTGTGATCCGCCTTGCGCCAACGCGGGCGGCTACGGCCGCCCCTCCCTGAGCCGGGAAACGGTGTGCAACGAGACACCGAACCAGTCATAGAACGAACCCTCCAGGTCCTCCCTCCCTCCCCACCCCACTACATCCTTCAGGTCGGAAACAGAGCGCTCCGATTGCATGATTTCGAAAAACG
>NZ_BAAILO010000654.1:33041-33841 GCF_054589115.1 Cupriavidus sp. 8B
GAGCTGCGTAAAGGCGGCCCCCTCCATGAAGAGGCCACTGCGGATGCGCTCGGGTGTGGTGCACAAAGCCTGCGCAACAGTCTGGGCGGTCCACGCCTGCTGCGGCTCACGAAACACGGTGCCCGAGATCGTCTCGCGGAGTGTCCTCGCCTTCGGTAGAGCAGTGCCCACGGCGGCCGACCGTGCCGCACCCAGGGTTGCCGAGATAGGGCTATCGAGTTCGACGCTGCAAGTAGAGACCGCGAAGAAGCTGCCTTCGAAGTGCAGATCAATCGACTCGAACGCCGGCACCTCGACCGTGCGGTTGTCCCTCAGGGCGCGCTGAAAGCCTCGACGCGTCAGCCCATGGACACCTTGGTGTGGCGTGATCCTCATCGGGAAAGCGGGCACTAGACGCCGGAGGGATAGATTGGTCCGGCAGGAAATCTGAACTCGCATGGTGGCTACTGAAAGGCATGACATCAGCAGGAGCTTGACCACTCTTTCCGCCGCAGTAAATCTGGTTGTTCCGAATGCCGCATTCGGCCGCGCAGTACGGCGGGCAATTCGGGCCACCTTGGCGCCCGCCCCACCGGCCCAGCCAGGCTAGGGCTGCTAGCGCGGGAGAACACTCGCCTCGAGTCTCCCTTACCTCCGACACTCCTCTGTCCGGCGCGCTGTTAGAATAACTTTTTGCGATGCTTTGCGTTCCTACATCATTCCTTAGAGGGTGAGGACAAATTCAGGCATTGGTCAATCGGCGTACGAGCAAACGTGCCTGAGATAGCCAGACCCAGGCGGTTGCGCTGGCGATGCTGCGA
>NZ_BAAILO010000655.1:0-326 GCF_054589115.1 Cupriavidus sp. 8B
GCCGCGTCGCAAAAAGTATCCGGGCCGCCTTCCGGTTTCGGACCGGGCTGTGTTGAACGGCATTCTGTTCGTGTTCAAGACCGGAATACGTTGGTGCGACCTGTCGACCAAGTTGGGCTTTGGTTCAGGCCCGACCTGCTGGCGGCGTCTGCGCGACTGGCAGACGGCGGGCGTATGGGGCCGACTGCACGAGTTGCTGCTCGCGAAGCTACGCGAGTCGGGCCAACTCGATTTCTCACGAGCAGCCGTCGATTCGTCGTCGGTGCGAGCTGTTGGGGCGGGCGAAAAACGGGTCCGAACCCCACGGATCGCGCGCGACCAGGTTC
>NZ_BAAILO010000656.1:0-41303 GCF_054589115.1 Cupriavidus sp. 8B
CGCACACCGCCCTCCATTTTGCTTCACCAAGGAGACCGAGGCGACAAGTATCCTGACATGGAGGGCGAGTAAAGAAAAGTGACATCTCACACGTTCCAAAACGGCCAACCCCGTACAGCCGCGACAGCAGCTAGAAGCATCAAAACCCCGCCCAAAAAAGACACCCCCGCGTCAGCGGGGCCGCTATACCAAACCAGAATTGATGAATGGCATGGCACCGCAATGAACGCCGATCCCAGGCCACCGTTTGGTCAGAACTTATGCCGCAAGCCGACCGTGGCTTCGAACACGGAATCGCGTCCGCTGACCGGCAGCGTGAATCCCGGTGTACCCGCCAGCGTCCGCCACGCTCCCGTCAGTTTTGTATAGTCGACGCCCGCGTAGACATCGGTGCGCTTGCTAAAGCTGTAGTCCAGCAGCGGGCCACCGGTGATGCGTGTGCCGTTCTTTCCACCGTGCTTGAGCAAATCCACGTAGACGGGCAGTTTCAGTTCAAGCGAGGGAGTCAGTGCGTAGCTTACCGCCGCAGAGAACGAATCGTTCCGGTAGCCCGCCGGGTAGACGTTGCTATAGATGTAGGAGGCGTATAGCTTGGCCGCGCCGATCTTGTAGGTCGCGCCTACGGTGAACACCTTTTGGGTGCTGTCGGGGATCAGGATGCCGAAGTACGTGCTGCCATAGGCTGTCGTAGCTGGCGTAAGCCCACCGATATTGTTGATGATCTGGAATGCCGCGCCGACGCTCAGTGGGCCATTGTCGTAGGAAGCCGCCACGCCGGGAGATGAGAACCGCTTGGCGTCACCAGCGATTTCGCCGAACGTGTAGGCGCCCTTGAAACTGAAGCCACCGAAGGTGGGAGAGGAATAGCGTACGGTGTTGTCCAGCCGGCCGCCGCCGGTAAGTCCCGCGCCCTGGAAGCCGAGTGTGCCGACATAGTTTGACAGGGCGTACACGTCATGGAGGAACGCCATCTCGTGGACCAGCGTGTATTGACGGCCCAGCGTGATGTCGCCGTAGGTTGGCGACGAGAGGCCGACGAGCGCGGTTCGGCCGAACAGGCGCGCATTGCCGGACGGTGTCGATTGCTGGGTCGCCCCGGTGCCGGGTGTGAATCCGGACTCGAGCTGGAAGAGTGCCTTATTGCCGCCGCCCAGGTCTTCGGTGCCGATCATGCCCCAACGGCTGCCCGACAGCGGGCCGCCGTTGCCCATGCCGATCTTGCTGTCGCCGGCGGCATTTTGATGCGTGTTGTAGCGTATGCCGACGTCGATGACGCCGTATAGCGACAGGCTGCTTTGCGAGTGCGCCACGCCGGAAATGGTCCCGAGAACAGCGGCGGTCATAAGCGTTTTTTTCATTTTCACTCCCTTTCAGTGTGCTACATGCCATTGTTGTGATGCTCGGTTGCCGGACGCACGAATCCGCTCCCAGCCGCCTTGCGCACAAGGGTGGCTGACATTCGGAGTGTCTGGCCAATAGGGTTGGAAGCCCGCTGGTCGCAGTGCGCACCTGGGACTGTCCGCGTTCGCTCTACTTCAGTGCCGCGATGGTGTTGGCGAAGCGAACGCGGCCTTTACTTGATGATTCCTACTGTGGTGACGACTGGGCCGAGAAAGCAAAGTGACTTGCCTTGTTCGAAATTAAACGCCTTGCCGCCTTTGCTGACCAAGACGACTTGCCTATGGGGAAATAGTGTCGGCTTATGCTTGCGCGAGGCCCGCTCTTCTGTCCGTGGCGTAGTTACTCCACGGCCTTGCCCATGTCCTCGACCACCTTCTTGGCGTCGCCGAAAACCATCATGGTTTTATCCAGATAAAACAGTTCGTTATCCAGGCCCGCATAGCCAGCGGCCATCGATCGCTTGTTAACGATAATGGTCTTTGCCTTGTAGGCTTCCAGAATGGGCATGCCGTAGATCGAGCTGCCCTTCTGCTGCGCCGCGGGGTTCACCACGTCGTTGGCGCCCAGGATGATTGCCACGTCGGCCTGGCCAAATTCGCTGTTGATGTCCTCCATCTCGAATACCTGGTCGTAAGGCACCTCCGCTTCAGCCAGCAGCACGTTCATGTGGCCCGGCATGCGCCCTGCCACGGGGTGGATGGCGTACTTCACCGTGATGCCCTTGTGCGTGAGCTTCTCGGCCAGTTCCTTGACCGCATGCTGGGCGCGGGCTACGGCTAGTCCATAGCCTGGCACGATCACCACTGTCTCGGCATTGCCCAGGATAAAGGCGGCATCGTCGGCGCTGCCGCTCTTGACGCTACGCTGCTGGATCGTGCCCGCTTGCGCACTGCCTGCCTCACCGCCGAAGCCGCCCAGGATCACGTTGAAGAAGGAGCGGTTCATCGCCTTGCACATGATGTAGCTCAGGATCGCACCGGAACTGCCCACTAGCGAACCCGCGATGATCAACATGCTGTTGTTGAGGCTGAAGCCGATGCCTGCGGCCGCCCAGCCCGAATAGCTGTTGAGCATCGACACCACGACCGGCATGTCGGCGCCGCCGATGGGAATGATGATCAGCACGCCCATGAGGAAGGCCAGTGCCAGCATCGCGATGAACGCCGGCCAGCTCTCGGAGGTGATGAATGCGACCCCCAGGCCGATGGTGGCCAGGCCCAGCAGCAGGTTGAGCATGTGCTGGCCCGCGAACTGCACCGGGGCGCCCTGGAACAGGCGGAACTTGTACTTGCCGGAAAGCTTGCCGAAGGCGATGACCGAACCGGAGAAGGTGATCGCGCCAATCGCAGCGCCAAGGAAGAGTTCCAGCCGGTTGCCGGTCGGAATCGCGTGGCCTTTGGGCGAAATGCCGAAAGCATGCGGTTCCGCAACCGCAGCCACCGCGATAAACACAGCCGCGAGGCCGATCATGCTATGCATGAAGGCCACCAGCTCCGGCATCCTGGTCATCTCGACGCGCTGGGCCATGAATGCGCCGGCACCGCCCCCGATCACCAGTCCAAGCAGAACATAGCCAAGGCCTAGCGGGCTCCCGCCGGCAAGCTTGAGGATCAGTGTGCCGGTTGTGAGCACGGCAATGGCCATCCCGGTCATGCCGAAGCGGTTTCCGCGGATCGAAGTGGTGGGGTGGCTCAAGCCCTTCAGGGCCTGGATAAAGAAGACGCTGGCCACCAGGTAAAGCAGGGTAACCACGTTCAGACTGATGAAATCCAGGTTCACTTGGCCCCCTCTCTAATAGCCGCAGGCTTCTTGTCCTTCTTTTTGAACATCTCCAGCATCCGGCGCGTTACTAGGAAGCCGCCGAAGACATTGACGGCGGCCAAGGCGACGGCAAGTACCCCCATGACCTTGCCCAGCGTGGTCTCGGTGAGTGCGGCTGCCAGCATGGCGCCGACAATCACGATGGCCGAGATGGCATTGGTCACGGCCATCAGTGGTGTGTGCAAGGCCGGCGTGACGTTCCATACCACGTGGTAGCCAACATAGACGGCCAACACGAAGGTGGTGAGATTGATGATGGTGTGCGAGACCGCTTCCATAGTGATGTTCCTCAGGTTCTCAGTACCGTTCCGTCCTTGGTGACCAGGCAGGCGGCGACGATGTCGTCGCTTTCATCGATCGTGAGCCCCCCGTCCTTGGGCAGAATCAGCTTCAGGAAGTCGAGCACGTTGCGGGCGTACAAGGCCGATGCATCGGCAGCCACGAGTGCGGGCAGGTTTGTCTCGCCTACGATGGTCACGCCATGCTTGACCACCGTCCTGCCCGCTTCGGTGAGTGGGCAGTTTCCGCTCACGCCATCAGCACCTTTGCCAGCGGCAATGTCTACAATCAGCGAGCCCCGTTTCATGCCTTGCACCATTTCCTCGGTGATCAGTAACGGTGCGGCTCGCCCTGGGATCAGCGCAGTGGAGATCACCACGTCGGCCTGGGTCACCCGCTTGGCGACCTCTACCTTCTGGCGCTCGAGCCACGAGGCTGGCATGGGGCGGGCATAGCCGCCTGCGCCTTCGGCCGCCTCCCTCTCCTCGGCCGTCTCGTAGGGAACCTCGATGAACTTGGCACCCAGGGACTCAACCTGTTCCCTCACCGAGGGCCGGACATCCGAAGCTTCGACCACCGCGCCAAGGCGCTTGGCCGTGGCGATGGCCTGCAGGCCGGCCACGCCGACGCCAAGAACCACCACCCGGGCTGCCTTCACGGTGCCGGCAGCCGTCATCAACATCGGGAAGAAGCGCTGGTAGCGGTCGGCAGCCATCATGACGGCCTTGTATCCGGCGATATTGGCCTGCGATGAGAGCACGTCCATGCTCTGTGCCCGGGTGGTGCGCGGGGCGGCTTCCAGCGCGAAGCCGGTAAGGCCGGCCGCCGCCAGACGAGCAAGGTTGTCCTTGTTGAAGGGATCGAGCATGCCTACCAGTACGGCACTTGGCTTCATCAAGGACAGGTCTGCCAGCGCGGGCGGGCGAACGGTCAGCACCAGGTCGGAGCCGAATGCACCGGCCGCATCGGTGATCTCGCAGCCAACGGACTCATAGGCCAGATCGGTGATCGAGGCCCCGCAGCCTGCGCCAGTCTGCACACGCAGCACGTGGCCATGCGCCTTCAGTTTCTTTGCTGTCTCCGGCGTGAGGGCGACACGAGTCTCGCCCTCCGCGGTTTGCAGCGGAATGCCTATCAACATCCAGGTCTCCAGGGAAGCGTCTCGGGATCGACGCCGCTGCCGGCGCGCCCGAGGTGGTGTTATTGGAAGTCCAGCAGGACTTTCATCGCCTGCGTGCGGTCAGCCGCCAACGCAAATGCGCGCCCTGCGTCCTGGTACGGCACGGTGGCGGAGATCAGCGGTTTCACGTCGACCAGTCCCTTGTTCAGCAGTTCGACGGCCATCGCAAACTCCTCATGGAATCGGAAGGCGCCGCGCAGATCCAGTTCCTTTGCGACGATGGCATTGACGGGCAACGTCATCTCGCCGCCCAGGCCCACTTGCACGATGATGCCTCGGGGACGCATGGCGTCGATGGCGCCACGCAATGCCCGTTCATTGCCGCTGGCCTCGAACAGCACGTCGATCTGACCCTTGTCGACCGTGTACGGCTTAAGCGCTTCGGGTTGTTCGGCGACGTTGAGCGTCACATCCGCGCCCACCGCGAGGGCGGCCTGCAGAGGGTAGGCACCCATGTCCGTGACGATGATTTCCGCCGCGCCAGCACGCCTCGCCGCCACCACGATCAACGCCCCAATGGGGCCGCAGCCGGTCACAAGGACGCGCTTGCCCAGCAATGGACCGGCGCGGCGAACGGCGTGCAGCGCCACCGACAGGGGCTCGGCCATTGCTCCTTCCTGGTCGCTCAGCGTATCGGCAAGGCGATGGGCCTGGCTTTCCTCGATAACGATTTCACGGCGGAATGCACCTTGTACATGTGGCGTGCGCATGGCGCTGCCGTAGTAGCGCATGTCCAGGCAATGATTCTGCAGACCCTGTTGGCAGTATTGGCACAGGCCGCAGGGGCGGCTTGGGCTGATCGCGACGCGATCACCCTTGGCGTGGTTGCGCACGTTTTGCCCGACTTCCTCTATGCGGCCGGCTACCTCATGGCCGAGCACCATCGGTTCGCTAACACGCACGGTACCAAAGCCACCGTGGTTGTAGTAGTGCAGGTCAGAGCCGCAGATGCCGCCAAAGCGGACATGCACGCGTATCTCGTGCGGCTGCACATCGGGGGTGACAACGTCTTCGATGCGCAGATCGTTGGCGCCGTGGATGACAAGAGCGTCCATGGTGAATTCCAGTGAGTTACAGAGTGGCGGTCACGCCGCCGTCGACGTAGAGAATGTGGCCGTTGACAAAATCGGAGGCATTGCTCGCCAGGAATACGACCGCGCCGATGAGGTCTTCAACGTCGCCCCACCGGCGCGACGGCGTGCGCCCCACGAGCCAGGCGGTGAACTCCGCGTTATCCACCAAGGCCTGGGTCAGCTCGGTCTTGAAGTAGCCCGGGCCCAAGCCGTTGACCTGGATCCCGTGAGGACCCCAGTCAATCGCCATGCCCTTCGTGAGCATCTTTACCGCGCCCTTGCTGGCGGTGTAGGGGGCGATCCCAGGGCGCCCCAGTTCGCTCTGCACCGAGCAGAGGTTGATGATCTTGCCGCGGCCGCGCGGGATCATGTGGCGAGCCACTGCCTGTCCGACAAGGAAGACGCTGTCGACATTGGTTTTCATCAACTCGTGCCAGTGGGCTTCTTCAAACTGCTCCAACGGCGCGCGGCACTGCATGCCAGCGTTGTTGACGAGGATGTCGATGGGTCCCACATCGGCTTCCACCGACGCGACGCCCTCGGCCACTGCCGTGCTTTGCGTCACGTCGAACGAGACCGTGCGGACGTCGGCACCCTGCGCCCGCAGGCTATCGGCTGCCTGGTCCAGCTTGTCTTTCCGACGAGCATTGAGTACCACCCGTGCGCCGGCGCGAGCCAGGCCCCTGGCCAGCGCCAGGCCAATGCCGCTGCTTGCGCCGGTAACCAGGGCGGTGCGGCCACTCAGGTCAAACATCTTGAGATCTGGGTTCATCATTTGTCGTGCCTCGAGGTTTCTTCGGCGATCCAGCGCAGCACCTGCCTGACTTGCACATCGAGCGGCTGGTCGGCCGGGATTTGAAGCACACCAGGTTCCCCTGCCGGTGCTTCCAGGATGGCGAACTGGCTGACCACCGAACTTGGCTGAAACAGATGCCCTTTGCGCGCGGACACCCGCGCAATCGCTTCCGAGAGCGTGATGTCGACGTGCACTATGCGCAGGTGCGGGACCGCTTCTCGCAGCCGTTCCCGGTAGCAGCGCTTAAGGGCGGAGCAGGTGAGGATGGCATCGCCGGGCGCCGCGGCCAGCAAGGTTGCTAGCTTGTCCAGCCAGGGCTCACGGTCTGCATCCTGCAAGGCTGTGCCCTGGCGCATCTTCGCCTTGTTGTGCTCGGAATGGTGGTCGTCGCCTTCGATCCATTCAGCATCCATCGCCTTGGCCAACAGCGCAGCCAGCGTGGACTTGCCACAGCCTGCGACCCCCATCACCAGTAGCTTATTGATCGGCATGGTGGCCTCTACTGCTGCAGAACCTGCGGGTTCACCGGCGTCGGCGGCTGGCCGGCCCGAGGCCCGCGGCCGAGGGCAGCGATCAGGTTGTCCACGGTCAGTGCAGCCATGGCCCGACGCGTGCCTACCGAGGCGCTGCCAATGTGCGGTGTCAGCACGACGTTGGGCACAGTCAGCAGATCCGGGTGGATACGAGGCTCTCCATCGAAGACGTCAAGCCCCGCCGCTGCGATGGTGCCTTGGCGCAGCGCTTGCGCCAAGGCGGCGTCGTCGACGATGCCACCGCGCGCGATGTTCGTCAGCGTCGCGGTAGGTTTCATTTGTGCAAGCTCGGCTGCGCCAATTGTGTGATGTGCCTCCGGGGAATATGGAAGTACCAAGATGAGGTGATCTGCTTCTTTCAGCAGGGTGGCCTTGTCTACGTAGCGGGCACGTGTCCTGGCCGCGGTCTCAGGAGCGAGCGGCGAGCGATTGTGATAGATCACCTGCATGTCAAAGCCCAATGCAGCGCGCCGGGCGATGGCCTGGCCGATCCGCCCCATGCCGAGAATCCCCAGGGTGGCCCCATGAACATCGTTGCCGACCATCTGGTCGTAGATTCCCGTCTTGCTCCATTCGCCCCGCCGCACGAAACGCTCGGACTCGGTGATGCGCCGGGCGGTGGCGAGCATCAGCGCAAAGCCAAAGTCCGCAGTGGTCTCCGTGAGCACGTCCGGCGTGTTGGTGACCAGCACGCCCCGCGCCGTGCAGGCGGCCACGTCGACATTGTTGTAGCCTACCCCCACGTTGCATACCGCCTTGAGTCCAGGACAGGCGTCAAGCAGCGCCGCGTCGATGTGCTCGCTGCCAGTGCTCATCACGCCTTGCTTTCCTTGTAGCCGCTCGATCAATTCGGCCGGGGTCCAGACCGTGTCGGCCGCATTGGCCGTGACTTCGAAATGTTCGCGCAGCCGGTCAGCGATATCGGGAAAGGTCGCTCGGGTGACGAGGACGGAAGGGCGCATACGGGTCTCCTTGCTCTATGGTTGTTGGGGCGGGAAGGAAGGGAGCGGTCAGTTGTTGCACCGGGCTTCCAACGCATCGATGAAGGCGCGGTCCCAGCGGCCTTCCTTCATGGCGCGTATGGTTTCGGCTTCGGCGGCGAGTACGGCGCGGGCTTTTTCAATCAGCAGCGGCACATCTCCGGGCGGTATGGCAAGCAGGCCATCCTGGTCGCCCACCAGTACGTCGCCAGGGCGGACAACCATGCCGCCGACCGATACCGGCACGTTGATCTCGCCCGGCCCGTCCTTGTACGGGCCGCGATGGGTGACGCCGCGTGCGTAGACCGGGAACTCGCGCTCCCGCAGTTCCGAGACATCCCGTACCGCGCCATCGACCACCACCCCAACCACGCCGATGCTGGCCGCATAGTGGGAGAGGATGCCGCCGACGACGGCGTTCTGCAGGTCGCCTCCGGCGTCGATCACCAGCACGTCGCCAGGCCGGCAGAACTCAAGCGCTCGCAGGTAGGTGAGGTTGTCGCCGCCGCGCGATCGCGCGGTCACCGCAGTGCCGGCCATCGTGGTCGCTACCGGTCTGTGGAAGGGCTGAAGACCGACTGTGCCCGTGTTGCGATGCATGCTGTCGCTGAGCGCGGCGACCGGCAGTTCGCGCAAGGCGGCGAGCAGGGCGGCGTCAGCCTGGGGGGCGGAGGGGTTCTTGCGGATGGCTTTGTAGGTACTCATCACGTTCTCTTGTAGGTCAGGACAGGGCCAGGACTGCGCGCTCGATGCGGCGACAGCCCTCTTCGAGTGTGTCCAGCGAGGTGGCGATCGACAGGCGGAAGTAGGGCGAAAGGCCATAGGCCGTCCCGGCGACAAGCGCCACCCCCTCGCGCTCGAGCAGGTACATGACGACGTCGGCATCGTCATGCAGCTTCTTGTCTTCCGGTGTGGTCTTGCCGATCAGTCCGCCGCAGTTGACGTAGAGATAGAACGCCCCATCCGGCGCGCGGCAGCTCAGCCCGGGGATTTCGTTGATGCGGGCGAGCGTCTGGTCGCGGCGCTGTTTGTAGACGGCCACGCTCTCGGTGACGAAGCGCTGGTCGCCGTTCAGGGCCGCCGCTGCGGCGGCCTGGCTGATTGAGCAGCAGTTTCCAGCTGATTGCGACAAGAACGTGTCGAGCGCTTGGATCAGGTCACGTGGACCGGCCACCCAGCCTAGGCGCCAGCCCGTCATCGCGTAGGTCTTGGAAACGCCATTGATGGCCAGCGTGCGCTCGCGCAGTTCAGGGGCGGCATTCAGCAGGTGGGGCGTGCGCACCGTGTCGAAGCGGATATGCTCGTAGATGTCGTCCGTCATCACCAGCACGTCCGGGTGGCGGGCCAGTACATCGGCCAGCGCCCGATACTCGGCCAGGGTGTAGCTGGCGCCGGTCGGGTTGCTCGGTGAATTGAGGATGAGCCAGCGAGTGCGTTCGGTGATAGCGCCTTCCAGCTGGGCCGGCGTGAGCTTGAACTCTTGGCTTTCCGAGCACGCTAGCGTGACCGGGATGCCGTCGCAGGCAAGCACCATGTCGGGATAGGAGACCCAGTACGGGGCGGGGATGAGTACCTCATCTCCCGCTTCCAGGGAGATCGCCAAAGCGCTGTAGATCGCGCTTTTGGCGCCGTTGGTGGCGATGATCTCGTTCATCGCGTAGTCCAGGCCATTCTCGCGCGCAAGCTTGTCGGCGATGGCCTGACGCAACTCCACCGTGCCGGCCATCAGCGTATAGCGGGTCGCACCCTGCTCGATGGCCCGCACTGCGGCTTGGCGGACGTGTTCCGGTGTGTCGAAATCAGGTTCGCCGACCACAAGGTTCACGATGGACTTGCCCTGACGGCGCAACTCGTTGGCGCGGTCCGCTGCGGAAGTGCTGGGTGAGGGTTTGATGCGCCTGACACGTGCGGCGATACGGGACGTATTCACGAGGGTTCCTTGCTGCGATTAAGGAGGGTAAGCGCAACAGTAGCCGCGGCGGCCGCGGAAGGCCAAGATGACTCCAGTATGTCCAGATAGGAAACACCTATAGGTGCGGACCCGCTAATGCCCTAACCTCCTGTATTCAGCCCTTGCGAGCAAGAAGATAATGGGGTTGTAAATCCCCGCGGATAGGAGGTAACTTGAACTTCAGGCGATTGAGGTATTTCGTAAAGATTGTCGACATCGGCAGTGTGACGCAGGCAGCCGATTTGCTTCATGTCGCACAACCCTCCTTGAGCCAGCAAATGGCAACGCTGGAAGGCGAGGTGCGCCAGCAGCTACTGCTGCGCACCAAGCAAGGCGTGATCCCCACCGAAGCGGGCAAAGTGCTGTACCGGCATGCCCAGGCGATCTTGCGCCAGGTCGATCAGGCAAAGGTGGAGATGAAGACGGCTGGACAGGGCCTCTCAGGCGCAGTCTCAGTAGGGCTGGCGCCCGGAACCGCCGCGGCAGCGCTGGCTTTGCCGTTGTTGCGCACGGTCCGGGCCCGCCACCCCGGGATCCTGCTTTACCTGAATGAGAGTTACGGCAGCACGCTGTCGGAACTGATCATGAACGGACGCATGGACATGGCGGTGCTCTACGGCGGCAAGACGCCTGTCCATGGGCTCTCGTTCCTGCCGCTGCTGAAGGAGCCGCTCTATGTGGTCGGCCCCGAAAGCATGCCGGCGCCGCCGGATGAGGTGCCGCTGGCTATGCTCGGGGACATCGATCTGTACCTGGCGCGACCTTACAACGTGGTGCGCAGGCTGGTCGATGAAGCGTTCAATGCGATCGGCATGGCGCCGCACGTGCTGGCCGAAATCGAATCGGCCAGCACGCTGAAGGCGATTGTCGCGGACGGGCTGGGGGCGACCATCCTGCCAGCCTCGATGGCGCGGGAGGTGGCGATGTCCTGCGACGCTTGGCAGTGCCGCATCGTCGAGCCGGTGATCGAGGCGCCGCTGGCGTTGTGCCAGTCGGGCCACCAGCCTTTGTCCGAGCCGGCCCAGGCAATCAAGGAGATTCTGCTGGAATTGGTCGCGGGGCTGGCGGGTAACCTGCTTCTCTGCGATCGGGCGGAGAACCGGGAGGCGTCATAAGACGCTCCTATCGGGGCACAGACAAACCGTCTTGGTACTGAAGGGCAGAGGCCGATACTGTGTTCACCAACAGCTATGAAGTGAACGCACATGGATCTCACGCACATCAAACAGCTCATCGACGTCATGGCGTCCTCGGACATGGCCGAGATGAGCTTCAGTCAGCACGGATGGACGTTGCGCCTTACGCGGCATATCTCAGGGGGGGCTAGCGGTGATCCCGCTCCCCCACCGATCCTTCCCCGTACGCAGCCTCAGTCTCTGGGGCTGCCTTCCCCGCCATCCGAGCCTGTTCCCCCTGTACCGGAGGGGCGTGAGTTGCTGGCTCCACTATTCGGGATCGTGCACCTGCGGCCGTCGCCGGACGAGCCGGCGTTCGTGCAGCCGGGCCAGACCGTGGAGGCCGGCCAGACCGTGTGCGTTATCGAAGCGATGAAGGTCTTCAACGCCGTGCTCGCCGAGCGCGACGGCATGGTCGAGGCCGTGCTGGTCGAGTCCGGGAACGAAGTGGACGCCGGCCAACCCTTGATCCGATTCGCTTGAGCGCCGAGGTTCATCATGTTTGACACTGTCTTGATTGCCAATCGCGGGGAGATCGCCTTGCGTATCCAGCGCGCCTGTCGCGGGCTGGGCTTGCGCACGGTGGCTGTGTATTCGGAGGCTGATCGTGAAGCCGTCTACGTCCGTCAGGCCGACCAGGCCCTGTGCATTGGTCCAGCGTCGCCCACCCATAGCTACCTTAACCAGGCAGCGCTGCTGGCAGCGGCGCGCGTCAGTGGCGCCCAGGCCATCCACCCCGGCTATGGATTCCTGTCCGAGAACGCTGGCTTCGTCGAACGTGTGACTGACGCGGGTCTCACATTCATTGGCCCCAGCGCCGCCTGTATTCGCACGATGGGTGACAAGGTCAGTGCCAAACGTGCAATGCGCGAAGCCGGTGTGCCCTGCGTACCGGGTCCCGACACGTCCCTGCCCGAGGACCCGGCCGAGGTGTTGGCGATCGCGCGCGATATCGGTTACCCCGTCATTGTCAAGGCAGCGGGCGGTGGCGGCGGACGTGGCATGCGGGTCGTGCACCAAGAGGCGGGACTGCTGGATGCGCTGGCGCTGACGCGCGAAGAGGCGCGCCGTGCCTTCGGCAATCCGGAAGTCTACATCGAGAAGTTCCTGACCCACCCGCGCCACGTCGAAATCCAGGTACTAGCCGATGGCCACAACCAGGCGCTATGGCTTGGCAGCAGAGACTGCTCGCTGCAGCGCCGGCACCAGAAAGTTCTGGAAGAGGCGCCGGCGCCTGGCATCGATCCCTCGCTGATCGCAGCGGTCGGCGAGCGCTGCGCCGCGGCCTGCCGGCAAATTGGCTACTGCGGCGTCGGTACCTTCGAGTTTCTCTACGAGAACGGGGCATTCTATTTCATCGAGATGAACACTCGGCTGCAGGTCGAGCACCCGGTCACCGAAATGACCACTGGCATCGACATCGTCCAACAGCAGATCCGCGTGGCACGCGGCGAGCCCCTGACGCTGCCTCAGGCCCAAGTGACCTGCCAGGGGCATGCGCTGGAGTGCCGCATCAATGCAGAGCACCCGGACAGTTTCGCCCCCGCGCCCGGGAAAATCATTGACTGGCAGTTGCCTGGCGGCTATGGCGTACGCATTGACAGTCATGCCGGCCCCGGCTATCGCGTGCCGGCCCACTACGACTCGATGATTGCAAAGCTCATCGTGCACGGCGCCACCCGCGAGGATGCGCTGGCCCGCATGCGCCTGGCACTGGACGAGATGCAGGTGGGGGGCATTGCCACCAACTTGCCCATGCACCGGGAAATCGTTCGGGACGAGGATTTTGAAAAGGGTGGGGTCGACATCCATCACCTGGAACGTTGGCTGCAGGCGCGCGCCGCGCGGCCTGCCGAGACGCACTGAAGGATCTTGAGCATGACCATCGAGACGGGGACCATCAGCCTCCTGGGCACTACGGCTTTGCTATTCGAAGCGCCAGGTGAGCTGAGCCTGACTACCCAGCAACGCCTGTGGGCGCTGGCGCAGGAGGCCGAAGCATGGCCCGAGGTGCGCGAAGCCGTGCCCGGCATGAATAACCTGATGTTGAGCTTCATGCGCCCGCCGGCAAGGCTGGCGGAAATCGAAACCCGTCTGCGCGAGGCCTGGCTTGCCGTCACGCCGCTGGCTCGCGACGGGCGCCTGATCGAGCTGCCAGTGATCTATGGCGGAGCACCGGGCCCGCATATGGCCGACGTGGTGAACCACACGGGTCTGTCCGTGGATGAGATCGTTGAGCGTCACAGCGCGCCGCTCTATCACGTCTTTGCGCTTGGCAGCCATCCCGGCTACTGCTACCTCGGCGGCATGGACCCTCGCATTGCCACGCCGCGACGCAAGGTGCCTGTCTTGAGCATTCCCGGCGGCGCGGTGTCCATCGGCGGGGCGCAGACAGGCGTCTCGGCCTCCGATGGGCCTAGTGGCTGGAACACCATTGGCAGCTCCGAGATGTGTTTTTTTGACCCGCAGAGGCACCCGCCGGCGTTGCTGCAGCCGGGGGACGTACTGCGCTTTCGTGTCGAGAAGGTGATTCGATGATCGAGATCCTCTCTGCCAGCGCGCTGGCTACCGTCCAGGATCTGGGCCGTCTGGGTGCGCTCCGTTGGGGAGTCGGCACTTCGGGCGCAATGGACCCGCTTGCGCTGGCCGCCGGCAACCTTTTGCTGGGCAACGACGAGGGAGTGGCAGGCATCGAAGTGCCGGTCTTCCCATTCGTGGCGCGCTTTACACAGGACTGCCGTTTCGCGCTGACCGGTGCGGATTGTGCCGCGCAGCTTGACGATCAGCCGCTGCTGCCGTGGTGGGTGCATGAGGCCCGAGCCGGACAGACCCTGCGCCTGGGCGTGCCGCAGCTTGGTCCCATCCCCGCCTGCCGGGCCTATCTTTGTCTGGCTGGCGGCGTAGACGTGCCGGTAGCCCTGGGGTCACGCAGCACCCAATTGCGCGGTGCTTTCGGCGGCCTCGACGGGCGTGCGCTGAAGCGTGGCGACGTGCTGCAGGCAGTCTCGCCGGGGCTTGGCAAGGGGGCTGGCAGCGCCGGCATCGGTCTGGTGCCGCCTGCATTCTGCTTGCCGCTGCTGGCGGACGGCGCTGCGGCGATGCGCGTGCTGCCTGCCGCGGAGTATGGACTCTACACCGAGGCATCGCAGCGCAGCTTCTGGTCCCAGCCCTGGAAGATCACCGCGCAGAGCGACCGTTACGGGTATCGGCTCGCCGGCCCGTCGTTGGCGGCGCGCCAACCGATCGAAATGCGCTCACATGGCATTGTCCCCGGCGTCGTCCAGGTGCCGCCCGGCGGGCAGCCCATCGTGCAGATGCGCGACGCCCAGCCCTCGGGCGGCTACCCCAAGCTGGGCACCGTGATCGAAGCGGACCTGTGGCGGCTGGGGCAGGCGCCGATCGGCAGCCAGGTGCGCTTTGTCGAAACCACGTGGGATGAGGCGGTCGCCGCCCTGGACGAAGTCGAGGGGTGGCTAGCCGACGTACGGCGCCTGGTAGGTCTGCATAGCGCAACAGGAGGGCGCTGAGATGGAAATCGAACACATTCGCCAGCTCTGCGCATGGCTCGCGGCAACCGATATTGCCGAGCTCGATCTGCAAGGCCCGGGCGTCCATCTTTGCCTGCGGCGCGAAGGTGCCACCGTGCAAGAGATCGTCGCGTTGCCGACGCCGACGCAGACGCCAACAGCGGCCGGCAATCCCGCGTCGCCCGAAATCGTGCGTGCTGCCTCCGTAGGTGTGTTCCGTCACCGGCACCCCCAGCGCAGCGCCCCGCTCGCTGCCGTGGGCTCTGCGGTGCGCGCGTCGCAGGCGTTGGGCCTGTTGCAGATCGGGCCGTTGCTGCTGCCGGTGACGGCCCCGCACGAGGCGGTGGTGCTGGACATCCCGGAGCCCGACGGCGCGGTGGTGGGCTGGGGCACGTCGCTCGTGGTACTTAGTGCTTCCTGACCAGGGGTTTACATGGAAATTGATCTCAATGCCGATCTGGGCGAGGGCTATGGCCCGTGGCGCATGGGCGACGACGAGGCGTTGATGTCGCTGATTTCTTCGGCCAATGTGGCGTGTGGCTTCCACGCCGGTGACCCGCTCATCATGGACCGTACCGTGCGCCTGGCGCTTCAGCGCGGCGTCGATGTAGGCGCGCATGTGGGCTTCCCCGATCGGCAGGGTTTCGGGCGGCGGCTTATGCAGATCGATCTGCCTGAACTCGCGGCGATGGTCACGTACCAGCTCGGCGCACTGGCAGGCATCGCCCGCGCGCGGGGCTGCCGGATGACGCACATGAGTTTTCATGGCGCTCTCGGCAACAAGGCAGCAGCCGATCCAGCGTGGGCCGATCCACTTCTGGATGCGGTAGCGGCTTTTGATTCAACCCTCATTGTCAGCACTTCCAGCAGCCAGGCGATCGAAGGTGCGGCCACCAGGCTCGGGTTGCCCGTCGCCGTCAGCTTCCTCGCAGACCGCGCCTACGACGACCAAGGCTTGCTCGTAAGCCGGGCCCTGCCCGGGGCTGTGATCCACGACGAAGAGCGGGTCCTGGCCCGCGTGCGGCGCCTGTTGACGGAAGGCACGGTCGTGACGCACACCGGCAACACGTTGCCGATGCGGCCGCGTTCAATCCTTGTCCATGGGGACACGCCCGGGGCTGTAGCGCTCACACTACGTTTGCGAGAAGAAATCGAGTCCCTTGGCGGCCGCATTGTGCCGATCTCGCAGCAGCTCGCGCACGTTCCCGGTGCAACAACATCTAAACAGTATTGATAGGTCGCCAATCCGAATAGCGTCGTGCCCACGCCATTTTGTGGCATGGCCAGAACGAAAGCGCAGGCCCGGACCGACATCTACGGATCGTGATCTGTCCGGGTCACCAAGTCTTCACCATTTTGGCTCGCCTGACCGTGCATGGCCGCACGGCAATGGTGCGTTATTTTGCAGCGGCACAGCTGGTCATCATGCTTTTGCAGCCGCATTTCCAGCTAGTAGTATCTGGTCTTCGTATTAGGGTTACCCCGACATAAGAGGGTCCTATCTCGCCAAAGACATTCCATCTTGGCGTAAAAGGCCAGCGCTCGATAAATTGACATCAAGCCATCGTACAGGATTCATATGCCTTTCTCAGACTACAAAACAGCCTTGGTCACCGGCGCTTCTTCCGGCATCGGTGCCGCCGTCGTCGAACGTTTGTGTCGCGAAGGCCTGCAGGTGCATGCCCTGGCGCGTGGCGCGGACGCGCTCGCCGCCCTGGCTGAGCGTACGGGCTGCATCCCGCATGCGATCGACGTGACTGACCTGGCTGGCATCACAAAGCTGGCGAAGGAGGTGAGCTTCGACGTCCTGGTCAACAACGCTGGCGTGGATCGCCCTGGCTCCCTGCTCAACGCCGATGCCGATGGCATCGATCTCCTGGTAGACGTGAACTTGCGGGCGGTCTTGCATCTGTGCCGACTGGTGCTTCCGGGCATGGTAGCGCGCGATCGCGGCCATGTGGTCAACATCAGTTCGATTGCCGGCGCATACAATTTCGGCGGCAACTCCACCTATCACGCGACCAAGGCAGCGGTGAGCATGCTGTCGCGGCAATTGCGCATCGATGCCTACGGCAAGCGCGTGCGTGTCACCGAGATCTGCCCGGGGCGCGTCGCCACCGACATCTTCGCCCATGTGCATGGCGACAGTGCCGAAACCTATGAGCGCTTCGTCAAGGGCTTCGAGCTGCCGCAGGCCGCCGATATCGCCGATGCAATCGCCTTTGCCATTGCCGCGCCGGTCGCCGTCAATATCGGGCACATGGAGATCACGCCGACGCTGCAGGTGCCCGGCGGCCTCTCTACGATGCGCCCCGAACCACTGCAAGACTGAGCGGGGCTGAATCATGCATGGCTTCGATCTGATGGCGATCCTGCTGAACCCCGAGTTCAGCCGTATGCTGATTGAGGGCGTAAAGATGACGCTGTTGATCGCCGGCGGCTCCTGGGCGCTGGCGATGGCGCTGGCCTTCCTGTTGCTGACGCTGCGACTGACGCCCAACCGGCTGGCGGAGCGCTTCGTTGCCGGCTATGTCTCGTACCACTGTAACGTGCCGACGTTGGTCCAACTGATGCTCTGGTACTTCGGCATCTCCAGCCTGCTGCCTGACCCGATGCAGGCGTGGGTTGGAGAGCATCACGCCGAGGTCTTGTTTTCCATCGTCGCACTAGGCTTGTGCCAGGCAGCCTACTTCAGCGAGGACCTGCGCTCCGGCCTTCGCGCGATCCCCCCGGGGCAGGAGGAGGCCGCCCGGGCACTCGGCAATAGCTTCCTTGGCGCCATGCGCTATGTGCTGATGCCGCAGGCTGTGCGCAATGCACTGCCGGCACTGATCAACCACAGCGTTTCGCTCTTCAAGAACAGTAGCCTGGCGATGGCCATCGGCGTATCGGAGATGACCCATGCGGTCAAGGAGATCGAGAACACCAGTTTCCGCGCCTTCGAATCCTACCTGCTTGCGACAGTAATGTATCTGGCCTTCTCGCTCCTGATCATGGCCGCCGGTGCTTGGCTGGCCCGCCGCTTCCGCGTCGTGGCAGGGAGGTGAACCATGACGACACTGATCGACATCCTGCGCGAAAACTGGTTGCTGCTGCTGATTGGCCAGTACCCGAATGGACCCTTGGGCGGGATCGCTTGCACGCTGATTCTATCGGTGCTCGGTATCCTGCTTGCGTTTCCGCTGAGCGTACTGCTGGCGCTGGCGCGACTGTCGCCTTGGCGCTTGCTCCGTGCTCCGGCCACGGCACTGGTGTATGTGGTGCGGGGAGTGCCTCTGCTGATGATCATCCTGTGGGTGTACTTCCTCGTTCCACTGCTGATCGGGCACAACGTTTCAGGCTTTACCACGATGCTGTGCACGCTGGTCATCTACGAAGGCGCTTACCTTTGCGAGGTGGTGCGAGCCGGTATCGAGGCACTGCCGAAAGGGCAGATGGAGGCGGCGCGGGCTTTGGGGCATAGCTACCTTGGGGCCATGCGCTTGGTGATCCTTCCGCAAGCGCTTTACAACATGCTGCCGAGCATGCTGGCGCAGTTCGTCTCGACCATCAAGGAAACAACGCTTGGCTACGTGATCAATGTGCCAGAGCTGACTTTCGCGGCCAATCAGATCAACAATGCGCTGCTGACCAAGCCCTTCCATGTCTTCTTCCTGCTGGCGGTGATTTATTTCGTTGTGTGCTGGAGCTTGACGCGTGCAGCTCGCGAACTGGAGCTTCGAATCGCGGCCAAGCGGGCAGGGAAAGCCTCCACTCGGACATCGATTGCTCCCCAACCGTTGGCCGTTGAACCATAAGTGCTCACTAATTGAGTCATCGACATGATCAAGTTCTCTAATGTCTGCAAATGGTACGGCGACTACTGTGCCTTGAACAATATCAACGCGGAGGTCAAGAAGGGTGAAGTCGTTGTCGTCTGCGGGCCTTCAGGTTCTGGCAAGTCTACCCTCATCCGCACGGTTAACCGGTTGGAGGAAATCAGGTCCGGCGAGATACTGTTCGACGGAAATAACGTACATGCGCCAATGAGTAGCGACGCGCTCAACAAGGTGCGCAGCCATATTGGCTTTGTGTTTCAGAGCTTCAACCTCTTTCCCCATCTTTCGGTGCTCGAGAACATCGTGCTGTCGCCCATGCGAGTACGCGGGGTCCGTCGCGCTGAGGCTCGGGAAAAGGCAATGCTGCTGCTGGAACGGGTTGGCTTGGCAAACAAGGCGGACGCCTATCCGACGCAGCTCTCTGGTGGCCAGCAGCAGCGAGTGGCCATTGCGCGAGCCCTGGCAATGGAGCCACCCGCCATGCTGTTCGACGAACCAACTAGCGCGCTCGACCCGGAGATGGTCGGCGAGGTGTTGGCCGTGATGCGTAGTCTGGCAAACGAAGGCATGACCATGATGTGCGTGACGCACGAAATGAACTTCGCACGAGAGGTCGCCGACCGCGTGTGGTTCATGGACGCCGGTTCCATCCTGGAAGTCGCCGAGCCGAATGCCTTCTTTCGTGACCCGCAGCACCCCCGCGCAAAACGCTTTTTGTCGGACCTGCGCTCGCATTGAATCATCCCTGTTCCCTAATATTTAGGAGTCTGATATGTCGGTTTATTCCACCGCTGCACGCCTGGCTGTCCTCGCCTGCCTGGGCACTGCTCCTTTTGCGGCCTTGGCCGACCAATGGGCGGAGATACAGAAGAACAAGGAGTTGCGTTGTGGCACCTTCGCCGATGTGCCTCCATTCGCTGCACCGGATCCGAAAACCCGGGAGATGGTGGGTTTTGACGTTGAGATGTGCCAGACGCTGGCAAAG
Organism: Cupriavidus sp. 8B; assembly: GCF_054589115.1. Taxonomy (NCBI): domain Bacteria; kingdom Pseudomonadati; phylum Pseudomonadota; class Betaproteobacteria; order Burkholderiales; family Burkholderiaceae; genus Cupriavidus; species Cupriavidus sp. 8B. The sequence continues at coordinate 19,520 of NZ_BAAILO010000656.1, forward strand.
CACCTGGGTGTGGTAGCCAAGATCACCCCGTTGTCGGTCGAGGCGCGTGTGCCCGAAGTCAAGATGGGTCGGGTCGACGTGACGGTGGCGAATCTGGCCTACACGCTCGGTCGTGCGGAGCAGATCCAGTTCAGCGATCCTTACTACCTCGCCAAGGAAATGCTAGCCGTGAAGGCTAGCGATCCGGGCACGAGCAAGGCCGACTACAAGGGAAAGCGCCTGGCGGCGGCCAAAGGTTCGACGTCCGAGTTGTCGATCAAGATGAACGGGTCGGACCCGGTGACCTTCCAGGATACGGGCTCCGCCTATATGGCTGTGCAGCAGGGCAAGGCATTGGGCATCGTGTCCAACACGATGACGGTCACGAAGCTGGTGAATCAGTCGAAGAGCGGTGGGATCGAGCTGAAGATGATCGCCGAGCCAATGACCTATCAGCCGATCGGCGTGGGTATGAAGAAGGGCGAACCGGTGCTGCTGGCCAAGGTGAACGAGGCGTTGCTGGCCATGGACAAGGCAGGCGAGATCAACCAGCTCTGGAACAAGTGGCTGGGCCCCAACACCGAATACAAGATGGTCCGTGAAGACAAGGTCGTCCCCTTGAGCGAACTGAAATTCACGCCCATTCCTTGAAATCACTTTCGACGCTCAAGTCCCGCTTATCTCTATGACGAACGATGCTACCGATAAGGACCGCCCCCTCGTTGAGGACATTCGCTTGCTGGGGCGTATCCTGGGCGAGGTGCTCCGCGAGCAGGAAGGCAAGGAGGTCTACGATCTGGTGGAGAGGGTGCGCCAGCTCTCGGTGGCATACCGGCTCAAGCGTGACGAAGGCGCCGGCAAGAGACTCGACCAATTATTGAAGAGCCTCTCCAACGAACAGATGCTGAGCGTGATCCGCGCATTCAGCTACTTCTCGCACCTGGCCAATATTGCGGAGGACCAGCACCATGTGCGCCGTCGCGATGTTCATGAGCGCCGGGGCGACTTGCAGACTGGCTCCCTTGCCCTGAGCTTCAAGCGCCTAGCCCAGGCCGATCTGCGCGCCGCCGACATTGCGAACATGCTGAACCGGGCCTACATTTCGCCGGTGCTTACCGCGCATCCAAGCGAGGTGCAGCGCAGGAGCATCCTGGATGCCGAGCGCGCCATCGCCGACCTGGTCAGGGAGCGAGACCAACTGCACATCGAGGCTCAGCGTGACGACAACGAGGAACGCCTGAGGGCAAGGGTGACGCAACTCTGGCAGACGCGGATGTTGCGCTATACCAAGCTCACCGTTGCGGATGAGATCGAGAACGCGCTGGGCTACTACCGCTCCACCTTCCTGCTTCAGGTTCCGCGGCTTTATCGCAGCATCGAGAAGGCGCTGCCCGGCCAGGATATCGCCACCTTTTTCCGCATGGGCAACTGGATCGGTGGCGACCGGGATGGCAATCCGTTCGTCAATGCACAAACACTTCGCTATGCACTATCGCGGCAATCCGAGACCGCCTTGCGCCACTACCTGACGGAGGTGCACTTGCTTGGCGCCGAACTATCGATGTCCGAAATGCTGGTTGCGGTGACGGACGAGATGGCGGCGCTTGCCCAGCGCTCCGGGGACCAAAACCCGCACCGCAACGATGAACCCTACCGGCGCGCCTTGGCGGGCATGTATTCTCGCTTGGCCGCGACCCTGCGGGAGCGTACCGGCACCGAAGCGCTACGCCACGCTCTGCCGCCCCAGAACCCTTATGCCGGCGCCGAGGATTTCCTGGCTGACTTGCGGATCATCGAGTCCTCGCTGCGCGATCATCGGGGCGAGGCATTGATCGCGGCCCGCCTGGCGCCGCTGATGCGCGCTGTGAAGGTCTTCGGTTTCCACCTGGCCACAGTCGATCTGCGGCAGAGTTCCGAGCAACACGAAGCCGTGCTTGCGGAACTCCTCAAGGTGGCCCAGGTGGAGAGCGATTACCTGGCGCTCGACGAGACCTCCCGCCGTATCTTGCTCCTGCGGCTGCTGAAGGAGGCTCGGCCGCTACGGGTGTTGGGCGCGCAATACTCGGACCTGGTTCGATCCGAGCTTGCGGTTTTTGAAGCCGCCGGCGAGATTCTGGCGCGGTACGCCCGCCCCGCAATCCGGCACTACATCATCTCGCATACCAGGGACGTCAGCGACCTGCTGGAGGTGTTGCTGCTACAGAAGGAAGCGGGGCTGATGCGCGGAGAGCTCGATAGTCCGACGGCAACCTGTGACCTTATCGTAACGCCGCTGTTCGAGACGATTGCTGACCTGCGCAATGCGGCTTCCATCATGCGGGCCTTCTATGCGTTGCCTGGTGTCACTGACCTGGTGAAGCGTTCCGGGGCCGAGCAGGACATCATGCTGGGCTACAGCGACAGCAACAAAGACGGTGGCTTTTTCACCAGCAACTGGGAGCTATACACGGCGGAGTTGGCATTGGTGGAGCATTTCGATGCCCTGAAGGCAATGCACGGGATCACGCTGCGGCTTTTTCACGGCCGTGGCGGTACGGTGGGCCGTGGCGGCGGGCCACAGTACCAGGCTATTCTGGCTCAGCCGCCTGGCACGGTAGGCGGCCAGATACGATTGACGGAGCAGGGTGAGGTGATCGCTTCCAAGTACACCAATCCGGAGATCGGCATACGCAACCTGGAAACCCTGGTAGCCGCCACCATGGAGGCGACACTTTTACCGACTTCAAAGGACGCGCCCACGATCTTCCTGCAGGCCGCGGCCGCGATATCCGAAGCCAGCATGATGGCCTACAGAAAGCTGGTCTATGAAACCCCTGGCTTTTCTGACTACTTTTTCACCGCGACGCCAATCCGGGAGATTTCCGATCTCAACATTGGCTCACGGCCAGCCTCCCGTAAGGCAAGTTGGACGATTGGGGATTTGCGTGCCATCCCGTGGGGCTTCAGTTGGGGCCAGTGCCGTGTTGCAATACCGGGCTGGTACGGGTTTGGGAGCGGGATTGACCGCTACCTGGGAGACTTGGGCAGCAATGGCTATGCCGATCGTTTATCGCTGCTTCGGCGCATGGAGGCAGAATGGCCGTTCTTTCGCACCATGCTTTCCAATCTGGACATGGTGCTGGCCAAAACGGACCTCGGCATCGCATCCCGATACGCGGAGTTGGTCGAGGACCAGCATCTGGGTCAGACGATCTTCGGGCTGATCCAGGACGAGTACGCACGCACTGGTCGGGCGCTATATCAAATTACCGGTGAAGAGCGGCGCCTGTCCGATAACCCCACGTTGGCGCGCTCGATCGAGCACCGTTTCCCCTACCTCGATCCGCTTAACCACCTGCAGGTGGAGCTGATGCGGCGTTATCGGAACAGTGTGGATGGCGATCCCGCGAACGAGCGAGTGCAACGTGGCATTCATCTGTCAATCAATGGCGTGGCCGCAGGCCTGCGCAACACCGGGTGACAGAGGCGTGCGCGGAGCGCCGTGCGCATCCTATTGCGCCGCTCCCCGACAGGATGCGCACTGCGATTCAATGTGCGCGCGATGCGCTCACCGCGCAACCGCAAGATCATGCGGGCCACGCGAGAAATCGCACACCAGCCTGCTGACCTCGGCTATGACATCCAGTGCCGCGCTGAAGGCATCGTCCCGGTACACGGCGGAATAAACCAGCGGCGGCGGCATGGGGTCGCTTTTCACCACGCGCAAGAGCCCTTGCTCGATATCGGCGGCAAAGTAGTCCAGCGCAAGCTGGCTGATGCCGAGTCCTTCGATGGTCAGCGCTCTTAATACGGTCAGGCTGTTGGTCGCAAATACCTTCTTGAACTTGAATCCATGCTCGCGGCGCCAGGCGCCGTAAAAGGTGTTCTTCGCGGACCCGATGGATTGCTCCAGCACTGGATACTGGGCAAATTCTTCCGGCTGCAGCGGCCTGTCGGGTAGCGCGAGGGTAGGGCTTGCCATCCACAGGTCTTCCACGCGGCCCACCTCCACCGTCTTGTAGGCTTCGCCCCAGAACGTGCCCGGCAGGATCGCCAGGTCGATCTTGTTTGCCTCCAGGCTCTCGAACAGGTTCATGCCCGCATCGACCACGGGCTCCAATTGAAGCTCCGGATGCCGGTTCTTCAGTTCCTTGAGCAGCTTGGTCAGCCAGGTCAGTGCGATGAGCTCGGTGACACCGATCCGGTAGGTCCCGGTGAGCTTGTCGACCTGTCCCACCTCCGCATCGATCCGCTCGCGCAGCCGCATGGCTTCTTCGGCGAGGATCAGGAGCCGGCTTCCGGCATGCGTGGGCACGAGGCCCTTTGGCGTGCGATGGACGAGTTGCACGCCCAGGACCGCCTCCAGCTCGCCAACACGCTTGGACATGGCCGATTGCGTTGCGTGGAGCTTGGTGGCCGCTGAGCTGAAGGACGCATGCGTCACACAGAAGTAGAAGGCCTCGAGTTGCTTGAACGTGACAGACATTTGAATTCCGATGGTTCTGCGCGGCGACATATTCTCGCACCAACGATGCCATCCTCACGAAAAAATGGAATACTTGCGCAATCCGATTTCTCGTTTTGCCGGAGCGCCGGGGTGGCGGATACTTTTCTCCCAAGATCCTTTCCATGGCGACGCTTCATGCTCCAGCTCACCGACAGACTTAACCGAATCAAGCCATCTCCCAGCTCCATGGCGGGACAACGCGTGCGCGAGCTGCGCGCGGCGGGACGCGACGTGATCGGCCTCACTGCCGGCGAGCCGGACTTCGAGACGCCGGCTCACATCCGGGAGGCAGCCTGGGCCGCGATGAACGCCGGCAAGACGCGCTACACCGATGTGGGCGGCACCGCCGAGCTGCGCCACGCCGTCGCGCAAAAATTCAAGCGGGAGAACGGGCTCGACTATGCGGCCAGCGAGATCATCGTCAGCACCGGCGCCAAGCAGGTCATCTTCAATGCGCTCATGTGCACGGTGCAGCAGGGCGACGAGGTCATCGTGCCCGCGCCATACTGGGTGTCGTACCCGGATATCACGTTGTTTGCCGGTGGCGTCCCGGTGTTCGTGGCGTGCCAGCCGGAGAACGGGTTCAAGCTCACGCCCGAGGATCTCGAGCGGGCCATCTCCGCGCGGACCCGCTGGCTGATCCTCAATTCGCCGAACAACCCCAGCGGTGCCGCCTATACCCGCGCGGAGCTGGTCGCCATTGCCGAGGTCCTGGAGCGTCACCCGCACGTCTGGGTGATGACGGATGACATCTACGAGCACCTCACCTACGACAACGCCACCTTTGTCACGCTGGTGCAAGCCGCTCCTTCATTGAAGGCGCGCACGCTGACCATCAACGGCGTCTCGAAGGCTTACGCGATGACGGGCTGGCGCATCGGCTACGCCGGCGCGCCGGCGCCGCTCATCAAGGCGATGGTGAAACTGCAATCGCAAAGCACCTCCGGCGCCAATTCGGTGGCGCAGGCCGCGGCGATCGCTGCGCTGGATGGCCCGCAGGATTTCATCGCGGCCAACAAGGCGGTCTTCCAGGCGCGCCGGGACAGGGTCGTTGCTGCGCTCGGGCAGGTCGACGGCATTCACTGCCAGGCGCCGGCCGGCGCATTCTATGTCTTTGCGTCGTGCGCATCGCTGATCGGCGCGCGCACGCCGCGCGGCACGGTGATCCGGTCCAGCGACGACTGGGTCAACTGGTTGCTGGACTCGCAGGACCTCGCGGTACTGCAGGGTTCCGCCTATGGCGTCGATACGCATTTCCGGCTTTCGTTTGCCGCCAGCATGGCGCAGCTGGACGAGGGCTGCCGCCGGATCGAGGCTGCAGCCGCAGCATTGATTCGCTAGGCATTGCACGACATTCCTTCCATCCATCCACCAGGGCGCACCATGAACTTTCTGCTGAAGTGTCTTCGCCTCGTCGCGGCGGGCTTGCCGCTGCTTGCCACGGCCGCCCATGGCGAGCCCGCGTATCCCTCGAGGCCGATCCGCATCCTTGTGGGCTTTTCTCCTGGTGGCTCGAACGATATCGTCGCCCGCCTGCTGGCGCCCAAGCTGTCCGAGGTCCTGGGCCAGCAGGTGCTTATCGACAACCGCCCGGGCGCCGGCGGGAACATCGCTGCCGATACCATGCTGAAAGCCCCCGCCGATGGCCACACCCTGATGATCTGCACCACGGGGATGCTGTCCATCCAGCCGTCCTTGCAGAAGGTCAGCTACGATCCGCAGACCGACATCATTCCCGTGTCCCTGATTGCCAACACGCCGTACATCGCGCTGGTCAACGCAGCGCTGCCCATCCACAACGTCAAGGAACTGATTGCCTACGCCAAGGCCAATCCGGGCAAGCTGAACTTCGCTTCGTCCGGCAATGGCACGGCGGGCCACCTCGCTGGCGAAATGCTCAAGTTGCGCGCCGGCATCAACATCGTCCATGTGCCTTACAAGGGCACGGGCCAGGCCATGACGGACCTGCTCGGCGGCCAGGTCTCCCTGATCTTCGACCAGCCCATCAGTTCCCTGCCTTACGCGAAATCCGGAAAGCTGCGCGTGCTTGGCGTGGCGTCGCTGCAGCGCCTGCAGTCGCTGCCCGACGTGCCGACATTCGCGGAGTCTGGCGTACCCGGGTTTGACCCCGTGGCGTGGACCGGGCTTTGCGCGGCCAAGGGTACCCCCGCCAGCGTGGTCGCGCGCTTGCAGCACGACGTGGCGCAGGTGCTGCGCCAGCCGGAGATCGCACAGCGCCTGAGCCAGGACGGCATGGAGGTGGTTGGCAGCACGTCGGATAAATTCCGCGAGTTCCTGGTCTCCGATAAGCGCAAATGGGTCAGCGTGATCAAAGAAGCCAACGTCACGCTGAATTGATAGGAACCCGACATGGACAACGAGAGCAACCTGCCGGATATGGTCCGGGACTTCGAACGCGTTCGCCCGGACCTGATCGCGCAAGCATCTCGGTTCGCCGCCTCGATCTTCGCGGATGTGGCGGGGCGCCGCGGCGGCATGCACGGGCGCATCGCACCGCTCGATCGCGCGAGCCGCTTCTGCGGGCCCGCGCTCACGGTCGAAGTCCGGCCGGGCGACAACCTGATGATCCACGCCGCCATGGCGCTCGCAAAGCCTGGCGATGTGATCGTGGTGGACGGGAAGGGCGATCAGTCGTGCGCGCTGATGGGCAGCATCATGACGAACCAGTGCAAGGCGCTTGGCGTGGCAGCGGTGGTGCTGGACGCGGCATCGCGCGACGCCGACGAGATTGTCGAGCTGGGTTTTCCCATGTATTGCGTGGGCACGAATCCAAACGGTCCCACCAAGCTCGTACCCGGCCGCGTGAACCATCCGATTCAATGCGGGGGCGTCACCGTCAGGCCAGGGGACCTCGTCATCGGTGACGCCGACGGCGTGGTGGTGGTCGAGCGCGACAAGGTGGCTGGGCTGATCGGTCTGGCAGCAGAGAAAGTGGAGGCGGAGCGTAAGCGGATCGACGGCATCCGGTCCGGCCAGGCGTTGCGCCCCGCCTGGCTTAACACGTCCTTGCAGGTGGCGGGCGTGCTCAAGGCGGGCGAGGCGCTCTGATCGTAGTGGTCGGGCAGGGCCCGGTCCCCGGCCCTGACGCTTCCGATATAGATAAAATCAACAAGAATTGTTGTCAATATCTTTTTTGTTCAATTTGAGTACCCCACGTTGTCCCCACGCCATTGGCCATCTCCCTAGTAGACGAAATTACTTCCCTGCGTCATATTTCCTCTTAATACTTCCTTAAGTATTCACGCTATACCGTACGGCTTTAGTCAACACCCTAAAACGAGGGCTGGCCGAAATGACGTTGGACGCGCTCGCTGGTCCTGCAGTGGCATGGCTCTCGGCAGCATATGCCGTGGTGGCGGCATGGGTCAGCCGAAGGTCCTCGCCCGGCCCTATGGCCGCCGGGGTAGTCCCGGATAGTGCGAGCGTTCGCCCGGTGACCGTGCTCAAGCCGCTTTGCGGCGCCGAGCCCCGTCTCTACGAAAACCTTGCCACTTTGTGCCGACAACAGCACCCCGCCTACCAGATCGTGTTTGGTGTGCGTGCTGCCGACGATCCGGCCATCGGCGTGGTGGAGCGCTTGCGCGCCGATTTTCCCGCCTGCCAGATCGACCTGGTCATCGATCCACGGGTGCATGGCAGCAATCTCAAGGCCAGCAACCTGATCAATCTGTGCGCCAGCGCGCGTCACGCATGGCTGGTGGTCGCCGATAGCGACATTGCCGTGGCGCCGGACTATCTTGCCCGCGTCACCGCCCCCCTGGCCGATGCCCGGGTCGGTGTGGTGACTTGCCTGTATCGCGGCCAGCCGATCGGCGGCTTCTGGTCGCGCCTGGGGGTCGGCTTCATCGATCAGTGGTTTGCGCCATCGGTGCGAGTCGCCCACGCGGGCGGCTCCCGCAGTTTTTCCTTTGGCGCCACCATTGCCCTGCGGCGTGACGCGCTGGCCGCAATTGGCGGGTTCGAAGCGCTCTCTAACCGGCTGGCCGACGATTTCTGGCTGGGCGAGCTGGTTCGGCGCCAGGGGCTGGATACGGTGCTGTCGGATGAGATGGTCAGCACCGATGTGACGGAATCCAGTCTTGCCGAGCTGTGGGCGCATGAATTGCGGTGGATGCGCACCATCCGCTCGCTGAACCCGGCTGGCTTCGCCTTCACCTTCATCACGTTCACCTGGCCAATGCTGGCGCTGGCCGCCTGGCTCTCGCCGCAGCCGCTTGTGCTGGCCGCGGTGCTGGTGGGCGGGTTGGCGCGCAGCATCCTGGCTGGCGGCCTCGGCGCCGCGCTGATGGCGCCGCTGCGCGATACGCTGCTGATTGTGGAGTGGGCCGTCGCCCTGGCCGGTTCGCAGGTGCGCTGGCGCGATCGGATATTGCCGGTGCGCGACCCTCCCACCCCCGACGCGCCGCCGCAGCCGCGCGCGGGCATGGAACCTTACCAGGGTGCTGGCGCCACGCTTCGCCCCCTTCCCTTGATGACGGAGGGGACGGACAATGGCGTGCCGGAACGCTAGTCTTCCCTTTCGACAAACGGCTTGAATCCCCCGAGGCTGCTATGAAAACCTTGTTCCTCCAGGTGCCTTCCTTCGATGGCTTTGACGGCGGCGCTGGCTCGCGCTACCAGGCCAAGCGCGAGATCAAATCGTTCTGGTACCCGACGTGGCTGGCGCAGCCCGCCGCCTTGGTGCCGGGCAGCCGCGTGCTCGACGCGCCTGCCGACGGCCTGGGCGTGCAGGAAACGCTGGATATCGCCGCCGGCTATGAACTCGTCATCATCCACACCAGCACGCCGTCCTTTCCCACCGACGCCAAGTTCGCGGAGGAGCTCAAGGCTCGCCACCCTGGCGTGATGATCGGCATGGTAGGCGCCAAGCCCGCGGTCGATCCCAGCGGCACGCTCGGCGCCAGCCCCGCCATCGATTTCGTGTGCCGCGAGGAGTTCGACTACACCTGCCAGGAGGTGGCTGCCGGCAAGCCGCTCAAGGATGTGCTTGGCCTGAGCTACAAGCTGCCGGACGGCTCGCAGGAGCACAATGGCCCGCGCCCGATGATCGAGAACATGGACGAGCTGCCCTTCGTGGCGCCGGTCTACCAGCGCGACCTGAAGATCGACAACTACTTCATCGGCTACCTGAAGCACCCCTACGTCTCGATCTATACCGGGCGCGGCTGCCGCTCCAAGTGCACCTTCTGCCTGTGGCCGCAGACCGTGGGCGGGCACCGCTATCGCACGCGATCCCCGGAGAATGTGATCGCCGAGGTCAAATGGATCAAGGAGAACATGCCCGAGGTCAAGGAGATCATGTTCGACGACGACACCTTCACGGATTTCAAGCCGCGCGTGGAAGAGATCGCGCGCGAGCTGGGCAAGCTGGGTGTGACGTGGTCCTGCAATGCCAAGGCCAACGTGCCCTACAGCACGCTCAAGATCATGAAGGAAAATGGCCTGCGCCTGCTGCTGGTGGGCTACGAGTCTGGCGACGACCAGATCCTGCTCAATATCAAGAAGGGCCTGCGCACGGATATCGCGCGCCGCTTCACCGAGGACTGCCGCAAGCTCGGCATCATCATCCACGGCACCTTCATCCTCGGCCTGCCGGGCGAGACGCGCGAGACCATCGCGAAAACCATCCAGTACGCCAAGGACCTCAACCCGCACACCATCCAGGTCTCGCTGGCCGCGCCGTATCCCGGCACCACGCTGTACCGGCAGGCGGTGGACAACGGCTGGCTGGAAGACAACAAGGTGATCAACCTGGTCAACGACAAGGGCGTGCAGCTCGCCGCGATCAGCTACCCGCACCTGTCCAAGGAAGAGATCTACCACGGCGTGGAGACCTTCTATAAGCGCTTCTATTTCCGTCCGGGCAAGATCTGGGAGATCGTGCGCGAGATGCTGGGCAGCTGGGACATGATGAAGCGCCGCCTGCGCGAAGGGGTGGAGTTCTTCCGCTTCCTGCGCTCGCATGAGGCCTGACCCTGGCGCGCGATCCTGTGGCGTCTGACCCTGCGGCGCGGCGTGCCCTGATCATCACCGCCGACGATTTCGGCCTGCATGGCGGCGTCAACGAAGCGGTGGAGCTGGCGCACCGCGACGGCGTGCTGAACGCCGCCAGCCTGATGGTGGGCGCGAGCGCGGCCGCCGACGCGGTGGCGCGCGCCAGGCGCCTGCCGCGCTTGCGCGTGGGCTTGCATGTGGTGCTGGCCGATGGCCCGGCCGTGCTGGCTCCGGCTGCCATCCCGGCGCTGGTGGATGCGCACGGCCGCTTCGGCTCGGCCATGGCGCGCGACGGCTTGCGCTTTTTCTTCCTGCCGCATGTGCGGCGCCAGCTGGCCGCGGAGATCCGCGCCCAGTTCGAGGCGTTCGCGGCCACCGGGCTGACGCTGGACCACGTGAACACGCACAAGCATTTCCACCTGCATCCCACCGTGCTGTCCCTGATCTTGCAGATCGGCCGCGAGTTCGGCCTGCACGCCATGCGCCTGCCCAGCGAGCCTGCGGCTCCGCTGCTGCTGCGGCCCTGGCTGGCCTTGCTGCGCAGGCGGCTGGACCTGGCCGGCATCGCCCACAACGACTACGTGCTTGGCATCGCCAATAGCGGCGGCATGGACGAAGCCGCCTTGCTGGCCGCGCTGGCTCAGCTGCCGGCGGGCGTGGGCGAGATCTACCTGCATCCCAGCGTGGTCTCCGGTGCCGAGGTGGCGCCCAGCATGCGTGGCTATCGCCATGCCGACGAGCTGGCCGCGCTGCTGTCGCCCCGCGTGCGCGAGGCGCTCGAGCGCGCCGGCGTGCGCCGCGGCGGCTTCACAGACATCTTTGGCGCGCCCGGCGCCCTGGCTCCCGCATGAAGCGCCTGATCTACCTGGCCGGCCTGCTCGGCATACTCGCCCTGACCGCGCTCGTGCTGCACCAAGGCGCGGCCGACATTGGCCGCATGGTTGGCCAGGCGGGCTGGGCCCTGCTGTTGCTCGTACCCTTTCACGGCCTGCCGCTGCTGCTGGACGCGCAAGGCTGGCGGGTCTTGCTGACCTCGGCCGATCCCGATGAGTCCGCCAGCCTTGCCTTCCTGTGGTGGGTGGCCACCGTGCGCGAGGCGGTCAACCGCCTGTTGCCTACGGTTGGCGTGGGTGGCGAGCTGGTTGGCATCCGCCTGAGCCGCCTGCGCATCGCGGATACCACCGCCGTGACCGCCAGCATCGTGGTGGAAGTCATGGTGACGCTGTTCGCGCAGTACCTGTTCTCCGCGCTCGGCGTGGTGCTGTTGCTGCTGGCACTTGGTAGTGGCGGCGGCCAGGCCTGGGCGGTGCTGGCCGGCTTGCTGCTGTCCTTGCCGGTGCCCGTGATGTTTGCGCTCTCGCTGCGCCACAGCGCGCTGTTCGAGCGGCTCGAAGGCGCCGCGCGGCGCTTGTTCGGGACAGACCACCGCTTGGTCGCCATGATCGATGGCGCGCGGCTGGACGCGCAGATCCGAGCCCTGAATGCGCGCCGCAGCGAACTGCTCGCCGCGCTGTGCTGGCAGTTCGCCGGCCTGGCTGTGGGCGCGGCGGAGGTCTGGTTCGCGCTATGGCTGCTGGGCCATCCCGTTCCGTTCTGGCAGGCGCTGGCCATCGAGTCGCTGACCCAGGCAGTGCGTCACGTGGCCTTCTTCGTGCCGGCCGGCCTTGGGGTGCAAGAGGCGGTAGTGATGCTGCTTGGCCACCTGCTAGGCGTCGATCCTCAGGTGGCGTTGTCGCTGGCGCTGGTCAAGCGCGCGCGCGAGGTGCTGTTCGGCATTCCGGCACTGTTGTCCTGGCAGTGGCTGGAGCTGCGGCGCTGGCGGCGCGCAGCCGCGTAGCCGCGTAGCCGCCTGGTAGTGTAGTCGCGCAGTCGTGGCACGGTAGCAGAGCGCGCCGGTGGCATGCCTCCCATCAGGCCGCAGGCTCCGCGCTGGTTGCCCGCGACCGCCTGGCAAGCCAGCTGACGACCGGGCAAGGGGCTTAGCCCTTCACCAGGCCGCCATCCGCAATCAGGTTCTGGCCAGTGACGGCCCGCGCCCACTGCGACAGGAAGAACACCACGGCATCGGCGAATTCCTGCGACGCGGTCACGCTGCGTAGCGGCCAGGGGGGGCACACCTACAGGTAGTGCCCCAACGGCTTACTTCAGGTCGCCAAACTTCTTGCCCTGCGCAACCAGGTCCTCCAGCAGCTTGGCCGGCTTGAAGTCCGCGCCGAGCGTAGCCTCGAAGTTCTTCATGGCTGCCAGCACCTTGTCCAGCCCGATCGTGTCCGCGTAGCACATCGGGCCGCCCCGGTACACCGGCCAGCCGTAGCCGTTCACCCAGACCACATCGATGTCGGAAGCGCGGATCGCCTTGCCTTCTTCCAGGATCTTCGCGCCTTCGTTGATCATCGGGTAGACGCAGCGCTCCAGGATCTCTTGCTCGGAGACCACGCGGCTGGTCTTGCCCTGCCTGGCGGCAAAGTCGCGGATGATCTGCTCGACCACGGGCGAGGGGATGGCGTTGCGCTTCTCGTCGTAGTCGTAGTAGCCCGCGCCGGTCTTCTGGCCGCGCCGGTCCATCTCGCACAGGATCTCGCGCAGCGTGGAGCTGCTGGACTTCTCGCGGATCCAGCCCAGGTCCAGGCCGGCCAGGTCGCTCATGGCGAACGGGCCCATCGGGAAGCCGAAGTTGTACAGCACGCGGTCGACGTCCCACGGCAGCGCGCCTTCGAGCACGAGCTTCTGCGCTTCGCGCTGGCGTTGGGCGAGCATGCGGTTGCCGACAAAGCCCGGGCACACGCCCACCAGCGCGGCGATCTTGCCGATCTTGCGGGCGAGCTCCATCGAGGTGCGGATGACGGGCTTGGCGGTCTTGTCGCCGCGCACCACTTCCAGCAACTTCATGACGTTGGCCGGCGAGAAGAAATGCAGGCCGATCACGGATTCCGGGCGCGACGTGGCGCAGGCGATCTCGTTGACGTCGAGCGCGGAGGTGTTGGTGGCCAGGATGGCGCCCTGCTTCACGATCTTGTCGAGCTTGCCGAAGATGTCCTTCTTCACGTCCATGTTTTCATAGACGGCTTCGATCACCAGGTCGGCGTCGGCCAGCTGGCCGAGCTCCAGCGTCGGGGTCAGCAGCGCCATGCGCTTGTCGACATCGGCGGCGGTGATGCGGCCCTTCTTGGCGGTGTTGTCGTAGTTGGCGCGGATGGTGCGCACGCCGCGGTCCAGTGCTTCCTGCGCGGTTTCCACGATGACAACGGGAATGCCGGCATTGAGCATGTTCATGGCGATGCCACCGCCCATGGTGCCAGCGCCGATGATGCCCACCTTCTTCACGTCGATGGTCGGCGTGTCGGCCGGCACGTCGGGCAGGTTCCAGACCTGGCGCGAGGCGAAGAAGTAATAGCGCTGCGCGGCGGATTGCGTGCCGTTCATCAACTCCATGAAGAGCTTGCGCTCTACCTTCATGCCTTCGTCGAACGGCAGGTTGACTGCGGCCTCGATGCAGCGGATGTTGTATTCGGGCGCGTCGAAGCCACGGAACTTGCGGGCGTTGGCGCGGCGGAACTCGGCGAACAGCTCCGGCTTGCCGCGCGCGGCTTCCACCTTTTCGTTGAGGTCGCGCACCTTGCGCAGCGGGCGCTGCTCGGCGTTGACCTGCTTGACGAAGGCAATGGCGTCGGCGCGCAGCGCGGCGTCATCGGTCACCAGGTCGAACAGCCCCATCTCCGCGGCGGCGGCCGCGCCGATGTGGGCGCCGGAGGTCACCATGTCGAGCGCCTTGGCGGGGCCGACGATGCGGGGCAGGCGTTGCGTGCCGCCGGCGCCGGGCAGCAGGCCGAGGTTGACTTCGGGCAGGCCGCATTTGGCCGACCGAGCCGCCACGCGATAGTGGCAGACCAGCGCGACTTCCAGCCCGCCGCCCAGCGCGGTGCCGTGGATGGCCGCGACCACGGGCTTGGGCGAGCCTTCGATCGCGGCTTGCACGTCGGCCAGCGACGGGCCAACCTGCGGCTTGCCGAACTCGGTGATGTCGGCGCCGGCGATAAAGGTCTTGCCCGCGCAGGTCAGGACGATGCCCTTGACGTTGCTGTCGGCGATGGCTAGCTTGACGCCATCGAGAATGCCGGCGCGGACGGCGGCGGACAAGGCGTTGACCGGCGGCGAGTTGAGCGTAAGGATGGCGATGTCGCCTTCAATGGCGAGATCTGCGACTGCGTTGATGGCGGTCATGCGTGTGGACTCCAGAGTGTCGGTGTGTGAGTGTAGGCGGCTTGAAGCGAGCGCAATCGCCAGCCTCAGAAAATCTCGAACAGCCCGGCCGCGCCCATGCCGCCGCCGATGCACATCGTCACCACGCCGAACCTGGCGCCACGGCGCTTGCCTTCCAGCAGCAGGTGACCGCTCATGCGCGCGCCGGACATGCCGTAGGGATGGCCAATGGAGATCGCGCCACCGGAGACGTTCAGGCGCTCGTTCGGAATGCCCAGCGTGTCGCGGATATGCAGGACCTGGCTGGCGAACGCCTCGTTCAGCTCCCAGATGCCGATGTCGTTCATCGACAAGCCGTGCTGCTTGAGCAGCTTGGGAATGGCGAACACAGGGCCAATGCCCATCTCGTCCGGATCGCAGCCCGCGACGGCCATGCCGCGATATGCGCCCAGCGGCTGCAGGCCGCGGCGTTCCGCTTCCTTGGCTTCCATCAGCACCATGGCGGACGCGCCGTCGGACAACTGCGAGGCATTGCCGGCGGTGATGAAGCTGCCCTGCGCCACGCGCTGCCCGTTCTTGAACACCGGCTTGAGCGCCTGCAGGTCGGCCAGCGTGGTGCCGGGGCGGTTGCCTTCGTCCTTGGCCAGCGTGACCTGCTTCTCGCTCACGGCGCCGCTGACCTTGTCGGTGACCAGCATGGTGGTGGTGATCGGCACGATCTCCGCGTCGAAGCGGCCGGCTTCCTGCGCGGCGGCGGTGCGCTGCTGCGACTGCAGCGAGTACGCATCCTGGGCCTCGCGGCTCACGCCATAGCGCTGCGCCACGATCTCGGCGGTCTCCAGCATCGTCATGTAGATCTGCGGCAGGGTCTGCACCAACTGCGGATCCTGCGCGCGATAGCGGTTGATCTTGTCGTTCTGGACCAGCGAGATCGACTCCAGCCCGCCGCCCACGGTAACCTGCATGCCGTCGACGATGATCTGCTTGGCGGCCGTGGCAATCGCCATCAGCCCGGAGGCGCACTGGCGGTCCATCGACATCCCCGACACCGTGACGGGCAGCCCCGCGCGCAGCAGCGCCTGGCGCGCGACGTTGCCGCCGCTCGAGCCTTGCTGCACCGCGCAGCCCAGGATCACGTCGGCGATCTCCGCCGGATCGATGCCGGCGCGCTGCACGGCGTGCGCGATGGCGTGGGCGCCGAGTTCCTGCGCCTGCGTGTTGTTGAACGCGCCGCGATGGGCCTTGCCGATCGGCGTACGTGCGGTGGAAACGATGACGGCTTCACGCATTGGAATGCTCCTGCTGTGTTGGGATGGAATGCTTAACCATGGCGGTGCGAAACGTCCTTGGCGATGGCGAGGAATCGTTCCAGGTCATCGCGGATCTGCTTTTTGTTGTACTTGCCTACGCTGGTCTTGGGGATGTCCCGCGTGATGGCGACGAGCTTGGGCAGCATCCACTTGGTGATCTTGCCGGTATCGACGCCGTGTACCTTCAGGAAATCGATGACGCTGTCCTCGCTGGCCTCGAAGCCGGTGCGCACGCTGACCAGCGCCAGGGGCTTCTCGCCCCACACCGGGTCGGGCACGCCGACCACCGTCGCCTCGTGCACGAAATCCGCCATCGCGATCAGGTTCTCCAGCAGCACCGTGGGCACCATCTCCGCGCCGCTGCGGATCACGTCCTTCATGCGGTCGGCGATGGTGATATAGCCCTCGGCATCCACCTTGGCGATGTCGCCGGTATGCAGCCAGCCGTCCTGCCAGAGCTCCGCGCTTTTCTCGGGGTTGCGGTAGTACTGCTCGGTCGTCCAGGGCGCGCGCACCACGATCTCGCCAACCGTGTGGTCGTCCTGGGGCACCGGTTTGCCTGCGTTGTCCACGACCTCCACCTCCACGCCAAGGATCGGCAGCCCGGATTTGACCAGCACCGCATCGGTCTCGTCCCGGTCCAGGTGGACCATGGTCTTCTTGATGAACGAGCCGACGATGGTGGGCGCGGTCTCCGTCATGCCGTAGCCCGAGCTCATGCGGAAGGTGGGGATCAGGGCTTCCAGCTTGCGCTTGAGCCCGAGCGGCAGCGCGCCGCCGCCAACGCTAACGCGCACCAGGCTGCTGAGATCGTATTGCTTCAGGTCCGGGTATTCGAGCAGCATGGCAGCGATGGTCGCCACGATCCCTACCGAGGTCACCTTCTCGCGCTCCACCAGTTCGCAGAATCCCTGCACGGTAAAGGTGCCGTGCAGCACGATCTTCTGCGCGCTGTAGACGGCGACGAAGGGCTGGCCCCAGCCGTGGATGTGGAACATGGGGGTGTTCAGCAACGGCACCGCGCCTTCGCCCAGGCGCGCGCCGAGGCCGTCGGCGATATCATGGTCCGGCGTGTTGCCGATGGCGAGCTGCGCCATCATGTGGATCGTCAGCAGGTAGAGCTGGCGATGCGTGAAGGTGGCGCCTTTTGGCTGGCCCGTGGTGCCGGTGGTGTAGCACAGCGTGGCGTTGACGTCCTCGTGCAGCACGGGCCAGTCGATGGTGTCGGCCTGGCGGGCGATCAGCGTTTCGTACTCGACGATGTTGGGGATGCGGGTCGGCGGCAGGCCCGGCTTGTCCGACATATAGACCACCAGCTCGACCACATCCTTGATCTGGTCGTAGATGCCTTCGAGCAGCGGCATCAGCGTGTCGTCGACAAAGAGGATCTTGTCCTGCGCGTGCCGGATGGTGTAGACGATGTGCTGCGGAGAAAGCCGGACATTGATCGGGTGCAGCGTGGCGCCGATGCCTGTCACGCCGTAGTACAGCTCAAGGTGGCGGTGGGTGTTGAGCGCCATCGTGGCGATGCGCTCGCCAGGCTCCCCGGGCATGCCGGCGAGTACCTTGAGCTCGCCGCGCAGGCCGTTGGCCAGCTGCGCCACGCGCCGATACCACTGCATCCAGGTAAAGCGGAAATACGCCCCGGTGACGTGGTTGCGGTAGACGACACCGATCTCGTTGGGGTACATGCGCACCGGCCGCTTCATGATCGTGGTGAGCACAAGCGGGTAGTGCGTGCTGAATTCCGGGTAGGTCCTGGTTGTCATCCTGTCTCCTGATTATTCTCTTGAGCCTGGTGAGCCTGTACGCTTTAGGTTGGCGCTACTCGTTGCCCTCCCGCTGCGGCCGCGGGCGGCGGCGTGGCTCTTCCACCCGCAGGGCGAGCACAAAGGCGATGCTCATCACCACGATGGCCGCGACGAACACCAGCGAGAAACGCACCCCCTGGGCCAGCATGCCGCCGAGGATGGGCCCGCACGCCATCATCGCGTAGGTGGCTGTATCGCACACGGCCAGCAGCATGGGACGGTCGCGCCGGTTGCCGAACTCCAGCGCAAAGTTGTCCGCGGACAGGAAGTAGCCGCCAAAGCTGGCGCCCAGCCCGCAGAACACCAGCAGGAACGCGCCCAGGCCATTGCAAAGCAGCAGCGCGGCGGTGGACAGCACCCACAGCCCGATGCTGCACAGGAACACCAGCCGATATCCGTGGCGGTCGGCCAGGCGGCCCCAGATCAGGTTGCTGGTGGTCTGCGCCAGCAGGTAGGCAATGCTCAGGTAGCCAAGTGTGGCGCCAGAGAGCGGCAGATGGCTGCCAACGTAGATGGCGTAGAACGGCACCGCCATCATGCTGAACGCCACCAGCGCGCGGGCAACGAAGAAGCGCACGTAGTGCTTGTCCGCGCGCAGCAGCGCCGGGACTTCGCGCAGGCGCTTGCGAAAGCCCGATTGCACGCGCACATCGTGCAGCACCGGCTCGCGCATGCGGGTCAGCGCGGAGATGCCCAGGCTGGTGAGCACGAAGGCGGCGAGGAAGGTGGTGGCGTAGCCATTGCCGAACACATTGCCGCCCACCAGGAAGCGGCCGCCGAGATAGGCCACGGCGGCGGCGATCAGCCCGCCGAGGAAATTGCGCAACGCGCTCAGCGCGCCCCGTCGCCCCAGCGGAATGATCTTGGACGTGAGGTAGTTGAAGGTCACGTTCTGCACGCCGTTGAACAGGCCGAACAGCAGCAGGAACACGGCGGCGGCGGCCAGTGCGCCGTCGCCAGAAAGCAGGAAGGCGGACAAGCCCAGGCCGAGGATCTGCAGGCGCACCAGCCAGCCCACCAGGTAGATCAGCGGCATCACGCGCTGGCGATGCTCGATCTGCGTCGCGCCCCAGATGGAGGACATCGCCATGCCGGCGTACTGCGCGGACAGCACGCATCCCACCACCAGCTTGGAGCCGGACAGCAGGTAGATATAGGCCGGCACGAAGGTGGGGGCGGTCACCAGCCGGAAGCCGGTCATGCCCAGCATGCCGTGGATCAGGTAGGCCCGCGCGTTGCGCGGCAGGTGCTGCTTTACGTGGGCGTGGAAGTTGTGCTCCGCCAGCGCGTGCGCATCGCCATGTCCGGCATTTGTGCCGAGGGTGGCGTTCGCGGCGAGTTCCGCCTTCATGCCGGCGAGCCCCCGCGCACGGTCGCCTGGGATGCGTAGTGTTGCAGCGCCTGGCCCAGTTCCACCTTCTCCAGCGAAAGCAGTTCCGTCACCGCCTTCAGCCAATCCGGGCGCTCACGGGTGCAGATCGAGATCGGCTGCGGCGTGTCGGCATGCTGCGCGGCCAGCATCGCGTAGTTGGCCGCGTAGCTTGGCGGGCGTACGTCGGTCGCCAGGTCGGCAATGGCGTAAGGGTCGGGCGGCCCGGTGCGCGTGGTGTCGACCACCGGGATATACGGATTGCGCGCGGCGGTGCCGCCACCGGCCAGGCCGGGGCCGTCGCGCAGGATGGCGCCGCGCACCTGTTCCGGGCGCGCGCCGGCCAGCAGCAAGGCGATATAGCCGCCCAGCCCGCGCCCCGCCACGGTCGACGGGCCCAGGTGCGCCAGCGCGATATCCGCGTCCGCCATCAGGAACTCGCAGCTGTAGCCGCCGCCGCGAGGCATGTCCGAGAGCCCGTGCCCGGTGAAATCCAGCGCGTGCACGGTGCCGGGCCAGCCGGCGTACTCCGCCGGCAGCGTGTCCGGCGAGCGCTCGCCAAGCCCGTGCAGCAACAGCAACGCGGGCCCGCTGCCAGGCTTGAGCGGATGCAGGGCAAGGCGCAGGCGATTGTGGCGCAGGTAGACGGTCATGAACGAAGGAAGGGCAGGATGAGCGCCGCGGTCTCGCGCGGGCGCTCGATATGGATGAAGTGCCCGGTGTCGGCCATTACCTGCACCTGGGTCGAGGGCGGGAAGTACGGCGCCAGGTCGGCCGCGGTGGCATCCCATCCCATGGGCTCGCGCTCGGTGCCGAAGATGGCCAGCATGGGAATGGGAAAGCCCGGCAGGCGGTCGGTCATCCAGCGCGCGCGCATGGGGCCAAAGCCGGAGGAGCCGATCACCGGGTCGAGCTTCCAGCGCCAGCCGTCCGCATCCTGGCGCGCGCCGAGCGCGGCCAGGTAGCACAGCCACGCATGGGCGAGCCTCGGGTTCATCCGGGCGCGCCGCTGGGCGAGATCTTCAAGGGTGCCGGGCTTGCGCGCGAGGCCCGGGCTTTGCCGGCGCGTATCGAGCCAGCGCGTGATGATGGGCGCGGTCATCGATTTCTTGTCGCGCACGGCGCTGTCCGCGTGCGGATTGCGAAAGGGCAGGCCATCGATGGCGACAAAGCGGGTGAACCGGTGCGGCAGCGCCTGGATGGCATGCACCAGCAACGAGCCGCCCTTGCTATGGCCGATTGCGATCAGCGGCGCGCGCGTGATCGAGTCGGCCACGGCCAGCAGGTCCCGTTCGTCCGCGACCCAGCTGTACAGGTCGGCATGCTCGGAGTCGCCGTGGCCGCGCTGGTCGTAAGACACCACACGGTAGCCGGCATCGGCCAGCAGCGGCGCGAAGACATCGAAGGTGCGCGCGAAATCCATGGCGCCATGCACCAGCAGGACCGGCGTGGCGTCGATCGGGCCCCACTCATGGACGGCGATGCGGATGCCGTCCGCGCTGACGGCGCGCGAGCGATCCGGCGCCCGGGCGCCGGGGAAGGCAGGGATGGCACAGCGCGGCGCGCTGGTGGCTTCAGCCTCCACATTGTCTCCTGGTTGCGCCACGCGGGCGCCGACCGGCTTGGTGTTCTTGCCGGTTTAGTGGTTACGGTATGTTTTCGAGAATCCTATCACATCGGCGGAAAATGCTGGCAGTGCGCGCTTCTTGAGCTGCTTGCGGTGTTCTGTTGCCGTTTTAGGAAATGGAGTATTGACGTTGCGGGGTCGGGCTTATATAACGAAACCAAATCAAAACAAGACAAGCCAAAAACAGGAGGCAAGCGTGGATGACCTGGAAACCTTCCGGCAGGAGGTACGTGCCTGGCTGGAAGCGCAATGCCCGCCCGAAATGCGGCAGCCCGTGCGCAACGAAGACGACATCTGCTGGGGTGGGCGCAAGTTCCGCTTCCAGTCCGAGGCGCAGCGCCTCTGGCTCACGCGCATGGGCGAGAAGGGCTGGACGGTGCCGGAGTGGCCGCGCGAGTATGGCGGCGGCGGTCTCTCCCGCGAGCAGGCCAAGGTGCTGCGCCAGGAAATGCAAGCGCTCGGCTGCCGGGTGCCGCTGCAAAGCTTCGGCATCTGGATGCTTGGCCCGGCTTTGCTCAAGTTTGGCTCGCAGGCGCAGAAGCGCGAGCATCTGCCCAAGATCGCCCGTGGCGAGATCCGCTGGTGCCAGGGGTACTCGGAGCCCAACGCGGGGTCGGACCTGGCCTCGCTGCAAACGCGCGCCGACGAGCGCGGCGATCACTTTGTCGTCAATGGGCAGAAGGTGTGGACCTCATACGCCGACAAGGCGGACTGGATCTTTTGCCTGGTGCGTACCGACTTTTCGGCGCAGAAGCACACCGGCATCAGCTTCCTGCTGTTCGACATGGAAACGCCGGGCGTGACGGCGCGGCCCATCGTGTTGATCTCCGGCAAGTCGCCGTTCTGCGAGACCTTCTTTGACGATGTGGTGGTGCCGCGCGCCAACCTGGTGGGCGAGCAAAACGGCGGCTGGGCCATCGCCAAGTACCTGCTGACCTTTGAGCGCGAGATGATCAGCGGCATCGGCGGGCGCGGCCAGCGCCCGCC
>NZ_BAAILO010000656.1:41444-43046 GCF_054589115.1 Cupriavidus sp. 8B
CGCAGATCGCTACCTTCGAGATCGATGAAGCGGCGTTTGCGCTGGCGGGTGAGCGCGCGATGGACCTGGCCCGGCAGGGCGAGGGCATTGCCGCGTTCTCGTCGGTGCTGAAGTACTACGGGTCGGAGCTGAACAAGCGGCGCTATGAGTTGCTGATGTCGATTGGCGGCAGCGAGGCGCTGGAGTGGGAGAGCGAGCGCAGCAACGACGGCGCCACCGCGCGCGGCTGGCTGCGCAGCAAGGCCAACTCGATCGAGGGCGGCACGAGCGAAGTGCAGCTCAACATTGTTGCCAAGCGCTTGCTCGGCCTGCCCGGCGCCTGACACCCGTCTCGGTTGCGTCCACTTCGCGCCTCGACTCCACGCTTCAACGCTTCGGAACGACTATGGCAATCGTATTGAATCAGACCCAGGATATGCTGCGGGACAGCGCCCTGGCATTCCTGCGCGAAAGCGCACCCATCTCGATGTTGCGCAAGCTGCGCGACACGCGGGACGACACGGGCTTCTCGCCCGCCCTCTGGAAAGCGTTTGCCGAGCTGGGCTTTGCCGGCGTGCTGATCCCCGAGCAGTACGGTGGCAGCGAGCTCGGTGTGGTGGAGGCGGGTGTGCTCATGGAAGCGCTAGGCCGCACGCTGGCCCCTACGCCGTTCTTCTCCACCGCCTTGCTGGGCGCTTCGCTGATTGCCCGGGGCGGCAGCGCAGCGCAGAAGGCGCATTTCCTGCCGGCCATCGCGGCCGGCAAGCACCTGACGGCGCTGGCGATCGACGAAGGCGCCACGCACCGCCCGGAGCGCCAGGCGCTCGCCGCAGTGCAACAGGACGGCGGGTTCGTGCTCAATGGCGCCAAGGTCTTCGTCATCGACGGGCATATCGCCGATACGCTGATCGTGGTGGGCCGCACCAGCGGCAATGCCAGCAACCGTGATGGCGTCACGCTCTTCCTGGTGCCGCGCGGTGCCGATGGCATTGCCGTGGAGCGCACCGTGATGGCGGACGCCCGCAATGCAGCGCGCGTGCAGTTCCGGGAGGTGCGCGTGGCGGCGGACGAGGTGCTGGGCGAGGTCGGTGGTGGCGCGGCCATGCTTGAGCACGCGCTCGATATCGCCCGCGCGGCGCTGGCGTCCGAGCTCGTCGGCATTGCCGACGAAGCATTCGAGCGCACGCTGCAATACCTGAAAGAGCGCAAGCAGTTCGGCAAGATCATCGGCGAGTTCCAGGCGCTGCAGCATCGCGCTGCCCACCTGTTTGGCGAGATCGAGATCACGCGCGCGGCGGTGCTGCGCAGCCAGCAGTTGCTCGACGATGGCCCGGCACAGCCTGTCGCGCTGGTGTCCGCCGCCAAGGCGCGCGCCGGCTCCACGGCGATGCTGGCGGTGCAGGAGGGCGTGCAGATGCACGGCGGCATCGGCATGACCGACGAGTTCGAGATCGGCTTCTACATGAAGCGCGCTTGCGCCGCGCAGATCCTGCTCGGCGACACCAACTTCCACGCCCAGCGCTGGGCGACCTTGCGCGGCTACTGAGCGCCGCGCCGCACCATCCCCAGCCGTTATTGCAGGCCTTCCACGCGCAGGCGTGGGGCCTGCGCGCGGCCTCGCGT
>NZ_BAAILO010000656.1:43203-49111 GCF_054589115.1 Cupriavidus sp. 8B
TTCGGTTGTCATGAATTAGAACTCTGGGTATGCTGAATGGGCTATCTGCACAAACAGCAGCTTGGTGGAAGGCTCCTAGGAAGTAATCCGAGTTTTCATCAGATATCGCTTGATTTGCGCGTTAGGTGATTCTTATCCGATGCGTTGGGCGATCACAAGAAGCACCGAACAGGAGACGGCATGGTCGGGGCGACACTCTTTATCGTATCTGCGGTATCTTTTACCAGGGCGCGTGGAATGACCTTGCCGGGCGTCACCGAGGCGGGCGCACCATGAGTGCCTACATCCTGCGCCGCCTGCTGGCGCTGCTGCCCACCCTCCTGTTTGCCAGCCTGATCGTCTTTGTGATCGTGCGCATGGTGCCGGGCGATGTGGTGGACCTGATGCTGAGCCAGAACGACATCAGCGCCGACACCAAGAGCCGCGAGGACCTGATCCGCGTGCTGGGCCTTGACCAGCCGATGTGGTTCCAGTACGTCCACTGGATCGGCAACATCGTATTGCACGGGGATCTTGGCCAGTCCCTGTGGCAGGGCGAGCCGGTGCTCAAGATGGTGTTGGCGCGCATGCCCGCCACCTTCTCCCTGGGGGTGCTTGCCCTGTTCGTGGCGCTGTCGGTAGCGCTGCCCGTGGGCGTGCTGTCGGCGATCCGGCAGGACACCGCGGCCGACTACGTGGCGCGCTCGTTTTCCATCCTGATGCTGGCGGTGCCCAGCTTCTGGATGGGCACGATGATCATGGTGTTTCCTTCCGTGTGGTGGGGCTGGTCGCCCGAGGTGCGCTACGTCCCCTTCCTGGAAGACCCGCTCCAGCACATCAGCAACATGCTGGTGCCCGCCATCATTCTTGGCATGGCGCTGTCGGCCGTCACCATGCGCATGACGCGCACGATGATGCTGGAGGTGCTGCGCCAGGACTACATCCGCACGGCATGGGCCAAAGGCTTGAACGAGCGCCTGGTGATCCTGCGCCATGCGTTGCGTAACGCGCTGATCCCGGTGGTGACGCTGATCGGCCTGCAGGCGCCGCTGCTGATCGGCGGGGCCGTGGTGATCGAGCAGATCTTCGCGCTGCCGGGCATGGGGCTGTTGCTGCTGGATGCGGTGAACCAGCGGGACTATCCCGTGATCACCGGCGTGTTCCTGGTGGTCGGCGTGGCTGTCATGCTCATCAACCTGCTCGTGGACCTGAGCTACGGGCTGTTCGACCCGAAAGTGAGGCACCGCTGATGGCACGTCCGATCGCAAACGCCCCGACACTCAAGACGGCGCAATCCGCGCAATCCGCGCAAGCAGTGCAGTCCACGTCCGGCCCTGGCCGGCTCGGGGCGGCCTTCGCGCTGGTGGGCCGCCTGTTCCGCGAGAAGCCGCTGGGCGCCGCCGGCGCGGTGATCTGCCTGATCTTCCTGTTCTGCGGTGTCTTTGCGGACTGGCTGGCGCCGTATGGCGTCAACGAGATCAGTATGATGAAGCGGCTGCAGCCACCCTCGTGGGCGCACCCCTTCGGCACCGACAACCTCGGACGCGACATGCTCTCGCGCTGCCTGTACGGCGCGCAGCTCTCGGTCATCATCGGGCTGTCGGCCGCCACGCTGGCCACCGCCATCTCGGTGCTGATCGGCATCCTGACCGGCTACCTGGGCGGAAAGTTCGACCTGATCGTGCAGCGCATGGTGGATGCGTGGATGAGCTTTCCCGACCTGGTGATCCTGATCGTGGTGGTGTCCGTGCTCGGCCCGGGCAGCTGGCAGATCATCGGCACGCTGGGCCTGCTGCTGGGCGTGGGCGGGTCGCGCATCATCCGCAGCGCGGTGGTCTCGGTGCGCGAGAACATGTATGTGCATGCCGCGCAGTCCATGGGCGCATCCACTGGCCGCATCCTGTGGCGTCACATCCTGCCCAACGTGCTGCCGCCCATCATCGTGCTGTTCACCACGCGCGTGGGCACCGCGATCCTGGCCGAGTCCGGCCTGTCCTTCCTCGGGCTGGGCGTGCCGCCGCCGGCGCCGACCTGGGGCGGCATGCTCTCGGGCAACGGCCGCACCTTCATGTTCCAGGGGCCCTGGCTGGCCTTGGCCCCCGGCATCTGCCTCACCGTTGTCGTCTATGCCATCAACGTCTACGGCGACGCGCTACGTGACCTGCTCGACCCGCGCATGCGCGGATCGCGATAACCAACAACGGACGACAACGATGGAGGGACGCGGCTTGAACCGGACTATATCTTCAGTGGTGGCGGGCATGGCACTGGCGCTTGGCGCCGGCGCGGCCTGCGCGCAGGCCGAAGCGCCGAAGTACGGCGGCAATCTCGAGATCGGCTCGATGTATCCCACCATCTCCGCCCTGTCCTGGGACCTGGCGGACTGGAACTGGAAGCAGAACTACGACACCGGCCAGGTCTACGAGCAGCTCTTCGTTGCTGATCTTTCCAAGGCGAAGCGCAATGGTGGCAAGTACGCGTTTCAGGCCGATGCGTGGCTCCCCGAGGATGCCATACGCGGCGAGCTGGCCGAGAGCTGGAAGTGGGTCGACCCGCTGACGCTCGAAGTCAAGTTGCGCAAGGGCGTGAAATTTCCCGCCAAGACGGGCGTGATGGACGAGCGCGAACTGGTGGCCGACGACGTGGTCTTCAGCTACAACCGCCAGAACACCAGCGCGAAGAAGATCCCCACGTACTACGACCACCTCACCAAGGTGGAGGCAACGGACAAGCACACCGTGGTATTCCGCTTCAATGAGTTCAACGCCGAATGGGATTACCGCTTCGGCTGGGGCTACTACTCCGGCATCATGCCCAAGGAAGTGGCGACCGCCGGGGCCGGCAACTGGAAGAACGTGAACGGCAGCGGGCCCTTCTTGCTGAGCAACTTCGTCCAGGGCACCGCCAGCACGTATACGAAGAACGAGCAGTACTGGGATAGCGACAAGGTTGGCGGCAAGGACTACAAGCTGCCCTTCGTCGACAAGGTGGTGCTGCGCACGGTCAAGGACGAGTCCACCCGCAACACCATGCTGCGCACCGGCAAGCTGGATGTGCTCGAATCTGTCCGCTGGACCGCGGTCGATGAGCTCAAGAAGAACGCGCCGGCGCTCAAGTGGTCGCGCTGGTTGTCGACCAATGGACAGTACGTGGCGCTGCGTGTCGATACCAAGCCGTTCAACGACCTGCGCGTGCGGCGCGCGCTGAACATGGCGGTCAACAAGCAGGAGATCGTCAAGCAGTTCTATGGCGGCAATGCCGAACTGTTCGCCTATCCGCAGCATCCGGATTACGCCGGCTACTTCGAGCCGCTGAGCGCCATGCCGGAGTCGGTGAAGGAGCTGTTCACCTACAACCCGGACAAGGCACGCAAGCTGCTGGCCGAGGCGGGATATGCGAAAGGCTTCACCTTCAAGGTGCAGGTATGCGCCTGCCAGCCGGAGCACCTGGAGCTGCTGCCGCTGATCGGCGCCTACCTGGAGCAGGTTGGCGTGCGCATCGAGATCCAGCCGATGGAGTACGGTGCGTTCCTGTCGGCCATGACCACCAAGACCAATGCGCCCGGCTACCTGATGAGCAACGGCCATACCAACCCGACCACCACGATCCGCAAGAGCTTCGTGAAGGGCCAGGTCTGGAACGCCGCGCAGTGGGGCGACCCCAAGTACGAGCAGCGCGTGAATGAAGCCTTCCAGATGCGCGACCTCGGCCGCCGGCAGGAGTCCTTGCGCTCGCTCACGCGCGATGTGCTCGCGGATGCGCCGTATATCTGGCTGCCGACCCCTTACGTGTACACCGCATGGTGGCCCTGGGTGAAGAACTACAACGCCGAGCTGCGCGCGGGGGCGGTCCGTCCCGGCCCGATCTACGCACGGATGTGGGTCGACCAGGACATGAAGAAGAAGATGGGATTTTGATTCCCTTGCTCCATACAAGGAGGCCCGCATGACGCAACCCATCCTGCAGGTGAACCAGCTGACCACGCGCTTTCGCACCGACCGCGGCGTGGTCACGGCGGTGGACCAGGTCTCGTTCGACGTCGCCCCCGGTGAGACGCTGGCCATCGTCGGCGAGTCCGGCTCGGGCAAGAGCGTGACCGCGCTGTCCATCCTGGGCCTGATTCCCAGCCCGGCGGGGCGCATCGAATCGGGCGAGATCCTCTTCGATGGCCAGGACCTGCTCAAGCTGAGCCCGGCGCGCATGCGGGCGATTCGCGGCAACCGGATCGCGATGATCTTCCAGGAGCCGATGTCGTCGATGAACCCGGCGCTGACGGTTGGCAAGCAGATCGCCGAGCCGATCAACTTGCACCAGGGCATGCCGTGGAAGACCGCCCTCGGCATTGCCGGCGAGCTGCTTGGCAAGGTACAGATCCCCGAGCCGCAGAGCCGGCTGGGCGCCTATCCGCACCAGTTCTCCGGCGGCATGCGCCAGCGCGCCATGATCGCCATGGCGCTGGCCTGCAAGCCGCAACTGATCATCGCCGACGAACCCACCACCGCGCTCGATGTCACGGTGCAGGCGCAGATCCTCGATTTGCTCAAGGACCTCGCCAGCCAGTCCGATACGGCGCTCGTGCTGATTACGCACGACCTGGGCGTGGTGGCCCGCTATGCCGATCGCGTGGCCGTGATGTACGGCGGCCGCATGGTGGAGACCGCCACGGCGCGCGAGCTCTATGGCCATCCCGCGCACCCGTACACGCGCGGGCTGATGGCCTCGGTGCCGCGCATCGACGGCGATACCCGCCAGCCGCTGGTGCCCATCGACGGCCAGCCGCCGGACCTCACGGCGCTGCCCCCGGGCTGCGCCTTCATGCCGCGGTGCAAGCTCGCCACCGATCAATGCGGCCAGTCGCGCCCCGCGCTGCGCGCCGTGCGCCCGAACCACTTCAAGGCATGCTTCCTCCATGACCATGACCACCACTGAGGCGCAGGCCGAGTCCGCCGCCTCCACCGCCTCCGCCGCGCGCCAGCACGGCAAGATCGGCGACGAGATCCTGCGCGTCGAGAACCTCAAGGTTCATTTCCCCGTCACCAAGGGCGTCTTCATCAAACGGCAGGTGGGCTCGGTCAAGGCGGTGGACGGCGTGTCGTTCACGCTCAAGCGCGGGGAGACACTGGGCCTGGTCGGCGAGAGCGGCTGCGGCAAGTCCACGACCGGCCTCGCCATCATCAAGATGCTGGCCGCCAGCGGCGGGCGGATCGCCTTTGACGGCGACGATTTCTCCACCTTCAGCAAGGCGCAGGAAAAGCACTTCCGCCGCAGCGTGCAGATGGTCTACCAGGATCCGTTCGGTTCGCTGAACCCGCGCATGAAAGTCTGCGACATCATCGGCGAGCCGCTCGAAGTGCACGGCATGGCCAATGACCGTGAGCGCTATCGTGCCCGCATCGCCGAGCTGCTGCAGATGGTCGGCCTGCTGCCCTATATGGCGGACCGCTATCCGCACGAGTTCTCCGGCGGCCAACGGCAGCGCATCGGCATTGCGCGCGCATTGGCGGTCGAGCCGAGCCTCATCGTTTGCGATGAACCGGTTTCCGCGCTGGACGTATCGATCCAGGCGCAGGTGGTCAATGTGTTCATGGAGCTGCAGCGGCGCCTCGGATTGACTTATGTCTTCATTGCGCACGACCTGGCGGTGGTGCGGCATATCAGCGACCGTATCGCCGTCATGTACCTCGGCCGCATCGTCGAGATCGCGAGCCGCGATGCGCTATATGCCAATCCTCGGCATCCTTATACGCAAGCGCTGTTGTCGGCGGTGCCGGTGGCCAGCGTCGAGGCTGAGGAGAAGCGGCAGCGCATCGTGTTGAAGGGCGAGGTGCCCAGTCCCTTGAATCCGCCATCCGGGTGTCGTTTTCATCCGCGCTGCGCGCGGGCTGTTGGGCGTTGCCGGGTGGAGGATCCGGTGTTGAGGGGGAGGGGG
>NZ_BAAILO010000656.1:49198-49435 GCF_054589115.1 Cupriavidus sp. 8B
GTTTGGGAGTGTTTTTTGCGCTTCTAGCCCCGCTGACGCGGGGGTGTTGCTTGTGGGCGGGGTTTTGAGGCTTCTAGCTGCTGATGCAGAATAGCGTGAGTGGGTGATGTTTTAGCGCTTCTAGCTGCTGTCGCGGCTGGGCGGTGTTGCCGTTTTAGAACGTGTGAGATGTCACTTTTCTTTACTCGTAAAGAGGGTGGAGACAAAAGAAAGAAAGACCTATTCTTCCTAAACTGA